>JAAZAW010000004.1 GCA_012514125.1 Phycisphaerae bacterium
ACAGCAGCTTCCCTGCATAATTTTTTAACAGTCAAATCTGTTTTCATATAACCCTGCCTTTTTGTGCCCTCCACCTGAACTGCAACTTAGTTCGGTGATAAAGATAATTCACAGGAAATGCAAGCTCAAAATATTACGTCTTAAAAATATAGAAGCCTTTATTGTTTTTAGCAGATTCGATCTCTACATACCCTATCATCGGAAAACTATTTATCCGCGGCTTCGCGGATGGCTTCGCGAAGCAGGCTTAGAAGTTCATCCACTTTGAAGGGTTTATAGAGTACGCCGGAAAGTCCTTCTTGTCTGGCTCGGATGACGCTGTGGTTCGGATCGTAGCCGAAACCGGTCATGAAGACGAAAGGCAAAACGGGATTCTTTCCTTTGGCTGTGGCAAAAATATCGTAGCCGTTGCGATGGGGCATTTTGATATCGGAAAGGACCAGATCGAAAGTCAAAGCGTCGAGCTTGGCAATGGCTTCGTTGCCGTCGCACGCGAGTTCGACCTGACAGCCGAACTTGCAGAGGACATCGGAAATCGTCTGGCGAATAATCGGTTCGTC
The DNA here is from genome assembly GCA_012514125.1 of Phycisphaerae bacterium. GTDB lineage: Bacteria > Planctomycetota > Phycisphaerae > JAAYCJ01 > JAAYCJ01 > JAAZAW01. Next base: position 561 of record JAAZAW010000004.1, read on the forward strand.
GTCTGCCACCAAAATACGCTTTTCCGCAAGAACCGGATCCACCGCCGCCGTCTTAACCGATTTGCCGTCCACCAGCCCGGAACGGTTCTGCGCGACCTGTTTGATCGATTCGCGAATTTTACTCACACTGTCGCAAATCGCTTGAAGCCGATGCCGCATGTCGTCCTGCCCGATGTATTCCTCCATCAGCGACGTCGTCTCGGTCAGAATATCGTTGAGCGGACCGGAAATTTCCTGCGTCACATTGTTGGCCAGCAATCCGGTCGTCCGGTAACGTTCAACCACCATCAGGTCAAGGATATGCAGCGCGATGGCAACGTACCGGCAAAAAATTTCCGCGATCTGACGATCATCTTCATTAAACGCCGCGAGCTTTTCCGACTCGAAATTAAACGTACCCACGACCTGATCGTTCAGCAACAACGGAACCGTCAAACTTGAAGCGGCGTTCGCGATGCCTCCCAGATATCGACGATCCTGTTTAACGTCCGGACAAATATAACTTCGCCCCGTGGATGCAACATACCCACTGATACCGTTGCCTTCCGGAGCCATATAAATCTCAAGATTCTTTGAACGTTCTGAAAGACCCGACGAAAGAACAATTTCAAGCCGATTGGTCTTTTTGTCCAGCAGTCTCATCGAAAATTTGTCAAAACCGAGCACTTCACGCGTATAACGGATGATTTTTTCTTCGAGCAACGCAAGTCGATGGGGAATATCGAGTTTTTCGACCACTTCATTTTCCAGCCGAACCAGTTCCCGTCCCGCTTTATCAATGGCATTGAGCTTTTGTTGAAGCCGACGCGACGCCGTCACATCCCAGATCGTCGTAGCCAGGGTTTTGACCTGCCCGTCTCCATCGATCACCGGTGAGGCGGTCACTTCATAAAATTTACCCTGTTCGCTTTGAAGATTAAAACGCCGCGGACCGCAATTGCCGTCTGAAACGACAAAATCCTGGAAAAAAGTACGGCACTTGACGGAAAGAGAATCCAGAACATCCTGGGAAATCGCATGCAGACGCATATTTCCCCAAATCAGGCGGCCTGAAATATCGAGGATCCCAACCCCCTGACCGATCGTTTCCAGAATCACAGCCGCCTGTTCCGCCACAGCGGCCCGTTCGAGCGGCAAAAAGTCGCTGACTTCCGAAACGACCAGTTGAAAACGCCCTTTTCGCAATTCAGTCAAGGCCTGATCGAAATTATCGACCGTCACGACTTCGTAATCATCGAGAGAAAACTTGAAAGGTTCACGAGCAACTTTGGCTCCGCGCATAACAAGAACACGCTTGTTTTTACTTGTGCTCGTATTACAAAAAGATGATATTTTTTCCATAATAGTCCAGCTACTTTCAGAAAACGATAAAGGCGTGTTTCTACGCCGTAATTATTGGATGGGTTTCTTGACCTCTTGCAGGGTGGATTGTGTCAAAC
>JAAZAW010000067.1 GCA_012514125.1 Phycisphaerae bacterium
ACTCGACCATGTTCAGCAGGCATTTGTCCTCTCGGATATCGACGCCCAGGGGCTCGACAGCCTCGAGCAATCCTACCTCCAGATATTATCAGAAACCAACACTCTTCCGCTCAACGTCCTGGCGTCTCGGCTGGGACTGCCTGCCCGAACGATTCAGGAGGTCGTCGAGCCGTATCTTCTGCAGGAAGGATTTTTATCCAAAGAGGGCTCGCTGAGGATTCTGACCCAAAAGGGAGAAAAGCACATCCAGGGTTCCAGCGTCTAATTTTTTTGAAAACCCGTGTCTACTTTTTGGAGACTTGTTGAAACATGAATGCAAAAATGACGAATCAAAGTTGTCTCAAAACGGTCTGCTCGGTCTCGGAACTCGCCCAATCTCTGGAACTTTCCAGAGGGCGATTCTATCAACTGATTGAGCGGGGTCCCTTTCCGCCGCCGATCTATGACCTCAAGACCAAACGTCCCTACTATACTCTTGAACTTCAACAGATCTGTCATGAGGTTCGGAGCACCAACATCGGCTATGACGGACGTCCTATTTTGTTTTATACCCCTCGCCGGAAAAAAGAAATCTCTGAGTCCCCTTCTTTTTCCGCCGAAAAAAGAAAAAAAGCAGCGTCCAATCCTCAGTATCAGGAACTTGCCGATGCCCTGGCGAACATAGGCATTCAATCCTTAAGTCCTCAGCAGATTCAGGATGCCCTGAATGTCCTGTTTCCTGGACAAAAGGTTGAAACGCTCGACCACGGCTTGGTCATTCGTCAGTTGTTTCGGCACTTTAAGACGAGGGTGTAAAAATGATGTCCAATTGTTGTCAACGAGTGCCTACATCGTGTCCGATCGTGTTCACTTTGTGTCAGGGTCCGTTGAATTGGTGTCTGAATCCTGTCAGAAAGTGTTGCCATCGTGCTCAATTTATGAACATGATTTGTTCAGTTTATGATGCTATCGTGATAAATTCGTGTATGTATACCGTTTCATTGGAGGATGAATCATGTGTGATTCGTGCGAAAAACAAGGCCTGATAACTTCCGTTATCACGCCTAATACTGATGCAGATAAATCATCAGCCTTGGTTCCTTTGAATGGTCCCAACACACTGGTCCCCCAGCAGGCAAATTCTGATGAGCAGGTCATTCAACTCTGGCTTCATGGTCGTGGACCCAACAGCCGAAGGGCGTATTCCGCTGATATTATCCGATTTCTGGAATTCGTTCATCACAAACGAATCGGACTAGTTACCCTTCCAGATATACAAGCCTTCGCCGACTCTCTGGAACAGGCAGGACTCGAAGGAAGCACTCGGCATCGAATTCTTGCATCGCTAAAATCCCTGTTCAATTTTGCGATGAAAATCGGATATCTTCGGTTTGATGTGACCCGTCCATTACGACTACCCCGTTTCAAAGATACCCTGGCAGAACGAATTCTTACAGAAGACGAGATTCAGAAAATTATCGCCGGAGAAACGAATCAACGAAATCGTTTGATACTGCGGTTTTTCTTCGTGACGGGGGTAAGAGTCTCTGAACTTTGTAGTTTGAATTGGAGGGACCTGCAAAAGAGGATAGAGGGCGGACAAGTCACGGTCTTCGGAAAAGGCAACCGTACCCGTGTGGTCCTGATTCCTGAACCGTTATGGAGTGATTTGATTACTTTCCGAGAAGATGCACTGGATACAGAGCCGGTATTTCGAAGCAAAAAAGGCGGACATCTCAATGCGGGGCATGTCCTTCGACTGGTCAAGAAAGCAGGATTATCCGCTATCCATAAGGATACTTGTTGTCATGCCTTCAGACATTCGCATGCAACCATTGCGATGGAACATGGCGCGAGTATCACTTTGGTACAATCCACCCTCGGACATGCTTCGCTGGCAGTCACTGGAAGGTACCTCCATATTCGCCCGAATGAAAGTTCATCGAGCTACCTAAAGGTATGAGAGAACATCATGATTCATGTTTGCCGAAGATGCCTTTATGTGTTGCTGAATTTAATGACAGAGGAAAATTTTGTTATGAAAAAAGATTCATCTGAAATTATTGACTCTCCCTCGTTTGATCCTTCGAAGATGATTCGTATTTCTGCAAAAGATCTGGGACGCTTTGCCTTACCTGATATTTGTCCAAGATGTCAATGGCTCAGATTCAAATGCCAAAATCGCCTGCCCTTCCAGAAATTTGCAGGGATCAGTATGATCCTCGACAGCTATACCAAACGGATCGTTCATGGATATTTCGAACAGCACCAGAAAGCTCCGCCATTTTTAAGTCCATTGGGAGAACTTATCCGAATCGTACCAGTGCCCCATCATAGTCGATTTTATTGGGACGATCCCGATACGGGTATTCGGCTGACAGGCACTCCCGATGACATTTTTTTGCGAGAGGACAGTGCCTTTGTGATTGTTGATTACAAAACCGTTCGGTTGAATGAGAATCAAACCCATATTCTTCCGATGTACGAAGTCCAGTTAAATGGCTATGCGATCATTGCTGAGGAAAATGGATATGCTCCAGTGGAGCAGGTGGGACTTATTTACTTCGAACCGCAGACCGCTCTTGAAAGTGACCTCGTAGCGGGTCAGAACGATCAGGGGTTTCAAATGTCTTTCAAGGCAAGATTTGTGAAAATTGAACTGGATCCTCATCGGATCATTCCGCCGCTTTTGAAACAGGCTCGGGAATTAGCGGATTTGAAAGAACCGCCATCATCACGAGAAGGCTGCAAAGACTGTCTAATGGTCGATGAATTGATTGGTTGGTTGGTGTCTGAAAACGAGCCTTCTCAGGAAGCGATTAAGACTCTGAACCTATAAGAACGTGTGTGAAAAGCCCTTTTAACCCGGTTTGAGCCGATGGAGCATGAGATTGACCATCGCAATCTTGATCATGGTCTCGCTGCTGTTGACCTGGGTTTCATAGTCCTTGCTCAATCGTCGATACTTGCCCAGCCAGGCAAAGGTCCGTTCGACGATCCAGCGTTTGGGCAGCACCTCAAACCCCTTGACGTCGTCGTTGCGTTTGACGATCATCAGCAGCCATTGGCTCAGAGTCCAGGTCCACTCGATCAGTTGTCCGGCATAACCGCCGTCGGCCCAGATCAACTTTAGCCGGGCAAATCGCCCTGCCAGCGTTTCGA
>JAAZAW010000068.1 GCA_012514125.1 Phycisphaerae bacterium
GTAGCATTACAAATATCAAAATTTCGGTCGCTGAGCCTGTCGAAGCGACATGGCGCAAGCAAGCAGATGCCCCTTCGACTTTCCTCAGGGTCCGAAACTACGACACGTTTAAATCAAAGACGTATTAAAAGCGTATTCGTCGTTTGATTCAGATTCAATTCACCCATTGGGCAGAGTGAAAGAGTTCACGGATATCGCTGACGGGCTTGAGCATGACACTCAAGGGGCGAAGACTATATACCAGCCAGCCTTTTTCTTCGCGTTTGACGAACTCCAACTCCCAATCGGAACGCACCGAGCCGTAATCGCGATTCGAAGAACTGCGAATATTGGCGGAGGTTGCAATTTGTGAAATCGGGGTCGTACGATCGACATGGATCCGAACATCCCAGAGTCGGACATTGGCGATTCGCACATTTTCGAAAATATGTCTCATCTCGGTCACCAGATTTTCACGCGTCAGTCCCTGGGCGGAAAATTGTTCATCAAGATATTGCCCCATCGCATCGGCGTCGCCCTGCTCGCAGGCGGCGATCAAACCATCGAGTTGTGCACGAATGGCTTCGCGATCGGTGATGACCCATCCATTCAACGCCAACAGTAATAGACAGATCACCGGAACAATTTTGGCGGCACGAATGAGTTTTCGGGTGCGCCGTTGATAGGCCCAGGCAATCACGCTTGCGGACGCGATGATTCCCAGAGCCAGCATCAGCCAGAATTTTTCGAAAAATAACTCAGTCATTTTCGCCTCCCTTCAAACGTGACTTGAAATCGTGCAAAATCTGTATCGCCTGGAGCGGTGTAATCGCATCGGTCTGCAATTCGCGCAATTCATCTAAAATGGCCTGTTGGGGCTGATCAAACAAATCCGTGTGCGGCGGGCCTGAGCCTCGGAGTTCGGGCTGATTGACTTCCCGGACAAAATTTCGTTCGAGTTCGGCAAGGAGGGCTCGAGCGCGATTGATGACGTCTTTCGGCATGCCGGCGAGTCTGGCGACGTGGATGCCGTAACTTTTGTCCGTGCCGCCGGGGGTGATCTTGTGAAGAAAGACAACCTGGTCATGCCATTCACGCACGAGGACGTTGAAATTTTTGACCCCGTCGAGCAATTCTTCGAGTTCGGTCAGTTCATGATAATGCGTGGCGAAAAGCGTTCGCGATGTGATATCGCGGGCGAGGTGTTCCGCGATTGCCCAGGCCAGCGACAGGCCGTCGTAGGTGCTCGTCCCGCGTCCGATTTCATCGAGAATGACAAGCGAATGGGCGGAGGCGTTGTTGAGGATATTGGCGGCTTCGGTCATTTCGACCATGAAGGTGGACTGGCCGCGCGCCAGTTCGTCCGAAGCTCCGACTCGTGTGAAGATGCGGTCGGTCAGACCGACGACAGCTTCTTTTGCAGGGATATAAGAGCCTGTATGAGCCATGAGCGTGAGAATGGCCGCCTGGCGGATGTAGGTGCTCTTGCCGGCCATGTTCGGACCGGTGATTATCATCATCGTGGTTTTGTTGGGGCGAAGATCGGTGTCGTTGGGAACGAATTTTTCCGCAAGCGTCACATCCAGCACCGGATGGCGTCCCTGGACGATTTTAAGGAATGGTTCGGGGACAATTTTGGGTTTGCAATACCCCCGCATCGAGGCGACGTAGGCGAAACATTCCAGAACGTCTAGACGGGAAACGGCGTAGGCGGCGGTCTGGATCGGCTCGATTTGATCGGCGATCATGTTTCTGATTTTTTCGAATAATTTATTTTCGAGGTCTTTGGCGCGATCTTCGGCGGTGAGCTGTTCCTGTTCGTAGGCTTTGAGTTCTTCGGTAATATATCGCTCGGCGTTTTTGAGAGTCTGTTTCCGGGCATATTCCATCGGCACACGGTCGCGATGGGTGTTGCCGATTTCGATGTAATAGCCGAAGACCTGGTTAAAGCCGACCTTGAGTGTGGATATCCCCGTGCGCTGGATCTCCCTGGCCTGATATTCGGCGAGCCAGGTTTGACCATCCCGGCTGATGGATCGCAGACGATCGAGTTCCGGGTCGAAACTGTCGGCGATGACTCCGCCGTCGCGCACATTGGCCGGCGGTTGTTCGACAATGGCCCGGGCGATAAAATCGCCCAGTTCATCCAGGCCGCTGAGTTGATTGACGATACCGTACAGCATCGTTCCCTGCGTTGCGACGGGCGAGAGGATGGAAATGAGTTTCGGCAGTTCCCGTAAGCTTTCGCCCAGAGAGGCGATATCGCGGGGCGAGGCCCGGCGAGTGCCGATACGAGAAACGATCCGCTCCATGTCGGCCATTTTTTTCAGTTCAACGCGAAGCTGCCGAACCACGTCGTTTCGCCCCATCAGCAGTTCCACCGCATCCTGCCGCATGACAATTTCATCGTAATCTCTCAGAGGATAAAGCATCCATTGCCTTAGCCTGCGCGAACCCATCGCGGTGCAGGTCTGGTCCATAATGCCCAGCAGCGTGCCTTCCCTGGAGTTTGTCCGCATCGTTCGTTCAAGTTCCAGCGACCGCACCGTTGTCTGATCGATCTGCATGAATCGCCCGCGATTGACCTTTTGAATCCGCCGGATGTGTTCCAGGGCCGTCAGTTGTGTTTCGGACAAATACGAGAGTAAGGCCCCCGCCGCCGACAAGGAAATATCGTCCGGTTCGTAGCCAAACCCTTCAAGTCCCATCGTTCCAAACTGATTGGTCAGGGCTGTTTGCGCTTGGACCCGATCCCACCACCAGCCCGTGCGATAGGTCACCGCGGCAGAGGTAATTTCCTGAAATTGACGGGCGATTTTGCGAAACCGGGCGGACATACCCGCCTGATCGTTGATATCGAGTTCGGGCAAGAGCAATTCCGCAGGTCTGAGACGGATGAGTTCATCGATAACCTGTTCGGCAGGCACGACCAGCGTCTGAAATTCGCCCGTCGAAAGTTCGACCCAGGCCAGTCCGCCCTGATCCTGAGAAAAATGACAACTCGCCAGATAGTTGCCTTCACGGTCATCGAGCATGATGTTTTCGGTCAGCGTGCCGGGGGTCACGATGCGGACAATCTGTCGGCGGACGACTCCTTTGGCGAGCTTGGGGTCTTCGACTTGTTCGCTGATGGCGACCTTGTAGCCTGCCTTGACCATTCGGGCAAGGTAGCTTTCCACCGCGTGGAACGGCACACCCGCCAGCGGCACGGGATTATCGCCTTTGTTGCGGCTGGTCAGTGCCAGTCCCAGCACACGCGAGGCGATTTTGGCGTCTTCGTAAAAAAGTTCGTAAAAATCGCCCATGCGAAAGAACAAAATCGCATCGCCCACCTGGGCTTTTTGTTCCAGATATTGTTTCATGGCCGGGGTAGCCGTACCGGCATCAGCCATGAGCTTTTGTGTTGTCGTTGTCGTATTCATGCCGAAGATTATAGCAGGCTTGACAGCCGGTTTGTAGTCCAATGCCCGATTTAATTGGACTACGGGCGACGGGCTACAGGCTACAGGTAGAGAAAAAATCTCCATCGACTCAACGCGAATCGATCGGCCTGAGGGGGCAAGGAAGAGAGATGGAAGTTAGAAGTTTTAAAAGTTAGAAATTGGAGTTTGAAAGTTAGAAGTTGGAAATCAAAACATTGTTTATTTTCTATAACTGAGTCTGTAGTCCTCAATCCAAACCTCAAAACCCAAACCCGCCCGCAGATAGCACCCAAGGGGCTAAATGCAGATTTTCGGAAGAATAAAAATACCCAAAAAACATAAACGCTTTATTTGAATGAAGATAAGAGCGAAAAATATTTATATTTTTGTCGATTTGACCCGGGCAGGAACTTTGAAAGATGAAAACTCGGTGATATTTTTATGAATTTGCATCTAATTTCATGTTTTTTTCATGTCGGACCCCGAATATTCGAGAGATAACAGGGGTGCCATAGAAACCGCTATAGAAATCTTTGATTTAGGGTGAAAACTGATGATGAAAAAACCGTCATTATTTTCAGTAATTTGCCTCATTTTTTGCAAATCTGACAGTGATGATGTTTTATATAAAGTATAAGTATTAAAAAAATGAAAATTGTCATTCCCGAAATTTCGCCCCGACACCCGAAAAAGCGAAAA
>JAAZAW010000069.1 GCA_012514125.1 Phycisphaerae bacterium
GCTTTGCGAGTTCCGGAAGGCGAAGTGGATTTGGGCGGTTTGACGATGTCGCTCGAGGGGGGTTGGGAGGAATTGGACGTATTCTTGGAGAGCCTGGCCACCTGCTCGGAGAGTGTGTTCATTTTTGCCAGGAATTCGGCGATTTGCGATTCGAGCATGGCGATTCGGGCATCGTACCTGGCCAATTGGACCTTCAGAGAGGATTTAACATCGCCATAGAACCGGTTTCATATTCTCTTAAAAAGATGCGACCGTAAAAAAACGTATACTTTCTTTTTTAGAGTCCCAAACAACGGCGTCATTAAACCAATGCATGTTATAGATCGAATCCATCGGAAATTCATCGATTTCGGCATCAGGATATCGGTTCTTAAGATGAAAGTTCCGCCGCTTTAGCGGTAGGAATATTGATCGGAATGCCGGTGACATCCATAAATGCCTGGAAAAGACTTTCGACGAACACTTCCTTGACACGGTCCCAGAAATCGGGTTCTTCCACAGGAATCGGCGGCGGATAAATCGTATTGGGGGGAGTGGGATTTCCACGATTCGCCGAACGAACTTGCGAGCCGGGGCTGCCGGTACGAGTGTAATTAATCGCGGCTTTGCCCAACGGTAATCCTTCACCATCTGTAGTTGTGGAACCGCCGGTTTCGCCCGTACCACCAGTACCGCCCAGGAACTGATTGATCAATTGCTGTTGAGTGCTGGAAGGCAAGTTCTGTAATAAAGAGAGCACATCGTTGATCGACTGTGCCGAGGCTGACCGGACGCCCAGCCCTCCCAACAACCAGCCTGCCAACAGGATCATTGCTGTTCTATACGAAAATCGCCGTATTGTATTCATAGTTTTTCTCCATCACCATGTCCTAATACTATAATACTATCGGCAATCGGAAAGATGCAAAAAAATTTTTTGTTTATCTAGGTCTAATTCGTAAATATAAATAAAACTAACATTGACGTTGCGCAGACCACTAATACGCTTTTGATTTAGTCGTGTCGTAGCATTACAAATATCAAAATCTCGGTCGCTGAGCCTGTCGAAGCGACAGGGTGGAAGCAAACAAAAAAACTTCGACTTTCCTCAGGGTCCGAAACGACGACACGTTTAAATCAAAGACGTATAATCTGCGAAACATCGATCTATTTCAACAAGTTCAATTCCGTTTTCCGCAAACAATATGCCTTTGATTTAATTATGCCGTCGTTCGGTCCCAGAGCTTGTCGAAGAGACATCTGCTTGCTTACGCCGTATCGCTTCGACAAGCTGACAAGCTCAGCGACCGAGATTGTCAGCTTCTTAATGCTACGACACGATTAAATCAAAAAACATTAAGGAGAAAAAGATAAATAAAAAGCGGCACTCAGGCCGCCTTTCATAATAGATTAAGGAGCAAGAAAATCGAAATCAAATCCGTATCAGATATTCTTCCCGGCATTTTCAATCAACCGTTCGGCATTCTGATAGAGCACCTTGTTCATGGTCGCTTCGGGCAACGCGAGCTTTTCGAGGATATTCATCAGCCGTCCGTCGAAATAGTCCCGACCGA
>JAAZAW010000070.1 GCA_012514125.1 Phycisphaerae bacterium
ACGCCCATGGGCGCCGCGGCAAAATTCGCCTCCGCCGGAAAATCACTCGCCAAAAAAGACCTCGGCCTCATGATGATGAGTTATGGATATGTCTATGTCGCCAGGGTAGCCTTCGGCGCCAACGACACCCAGACGCTCCGCGCATTGATGGAGGCCCAATCATATCCGGGGCCGTCGCTCATCATCGCCTACAGCCATTGTATCGCTCACGGATACGATCTCGCCACAGCCCTGGATCAGCAAAAGCTTCTGGTCAAATCCGGTCTCTGGCCGTTGTATCGTTTCGATCCCAGACGTCTGTCACAAGGACTTTCCCCCATGCAGCTCGACGGCCCGGAACCCTCCGAATCTGCCGAAACTTTCATGCGAAACGAAGTACGTTTTCAAATGGTGGCCAAAAACGATCCTGAACGATTCAAAAAACTGGTTGAAGCCTCGGATAGAAATATTCAAACAAAATACATGATTTACAAGCAATTGGCGGAGATGAAATTTCCACAATGGGCTCGGACGGAATCAGTCACATAGGAATAAAAAAATAATCGGAGGATGTTGCGATGGATCTTTCGACACAGTATATGGGGTTGACACTTCGAACTCCCCTGATGGTAGGCGCTTCACCGATGGTAGATGATCTGAGCATGGTCAAACGCCTTGAAGACGCCGGCGCTTCCGCCGTGGTCATGCACTCTCTTTTTGAAGAACAACTCATGCGTGAACAAGTCTCGACGTTTTCCTATGTCGATGGTCCCGCCGAATCGTTCGCCGAGGCTGTAACCTATTTTCCCACACCCGAACATTTCGTCCTCGGCCCGGACGATTATCTCAATCACATCCGCAAACTTCATGAACAAGTGAATATCCCCATCATCGGTTCCCTCAACGGTATGACACCGGGCGGCTGGCTTAACTACGCCCGACAGATCGAACAAGCCGGCGCCGACGCCCTCGAACTCAACGTCTATTTCCTCGCCACCGATCCTGATGAAATGTCCGCGGTGATTGAAACTCGAACCGTGGAAATGCTCGAAATGGTCAAAAACGCCGTGCATATTCCCGTGGCGGTCAAACTCGCCCCATTTTACACGTCCTTTGCCGGCGTAGCCAAGTCCCTCGTTCACGCCGGCGCCGATGCCCTGGTGATTTTTAACCGGTTCTATCAACCCGACATCGACCTCGAAACACTCGAAGTCAAACGACGCTTAACCTTATCGGATTCATCGGAACTATTGCTCCGACTGCGCTGGCTGGCGATTCTTTCAGGACGAATTCAAACCTCTCTCGCCGCTTCAGGCGGTATCCACAGCGGAACCGATGCCGTCAAAGCCGTCATGTGCGGCGCCGATGCCGTCCAACTCGTTTCCGTACTCCTTAAACAGGGTCCCGAGTATCTGCGCACCATCGAAAATGAAATGATCCGCTGGCTCGAAGATCACGACTATACTTCCATATCGGAAATGAAAGGCTCCTTGTCTCTTCAGCGGTGTCCCGACCCCAAAGCCTACGAACGGGCAAACTACGTCGAACTCCTCAAAAGCTGGACTCTCAGCGAACGATTCTAAAAATAGTTGCGACAATCGCCGGAATAAAAAACTCAACCCCGGACCGCTCCCGAAGTTGAGTTTTTATTATAAAAGTCATTTCGCCGTTTTGCCTAAACCGAAACGACCTCTTTCACCTGCGGAACCTTCGACTTGAGGTGTTTCTCGATGCCCATCTTCAGCGTCATCTGCGCCATCGGACAACTGCCGCACGCGCCCTGAAGCTTTACTTCCACGGTCCCATCGTCCTGAACATTCACCAGTTCGACGTCGCCGCCGTCAGCCTGTAACGCGGGCCGGACCTGCTCGAGCACCTCGCCGACTTGTTGTTTCCATGTTTTTTCTTCGTTCATTATGAACTCCTTATGATGTAAATGTGTTTACTAATTATAGGCCCTGAAGTTTAAGAAAATTAGATAGAATCGCATGCCCCTGCTGCGTCAAAAAACTCTCCGGATGAAACTGCACCCCCTCGACACGGAATTGCTTATGACGCAGTCCCATCAATTCGTTCTGATCCACCGTCCGGGCACTGATCTCCAGGCACTCCGGCAGCGACTCTTCTTCTACCATCAAACTGTGATATCGCGTCGCCGTAAACGGATTGCCCATTCCTGCGAAAACTCCACGGTTGTCATGCTGAATTTCACTGGTCTTCCCGTGCATCAGACGGCTCGCTCGAATCACCTTTCCTCCAAAAACATGCCCGATGCACTGATGCCCCAAACACACCCCGAAGATCGGAACCTTCGGCGCAAAATGCCGAATCACGTCATTACTGATCCCCGCCTCGTTGGGTGTGCAGGGTCCGGGCGAGATAAGAATCCGATCCGGCTTCATCGTTTCAATCTCATCGATCGTAATCGTATCGTTGCGAAAAACCCGAACCTCTACCGTCGGATCGATCTCGCCGATCCGTTGAACGATATTATAGGTAAATGAATCATAATTATCGATCAAAACAATCATCGCAAAAAAACCTTTCAGCAGCCCTGTTGAACTAATCTCCTCAACTCTTTCTCGTAGGGTACGTCTCGACACACCATCTTATTCTTTCTCTTCTATCTGTCATCCCCGCGAAGGCGGGGATCCATCTTCTCTTCCCATAGCCCATAGCCCGTAGCCCGCTTCCTCACGAAAGCTTCCCGCTTCGTAAAATCGCCACCACAAGCCAGAATCCCATTATCCCCGCCACCAGATATCCGGTCAATCCTAATAATGGCAATCCGTACCAGTTCGGCCCCACTTTCGTATGAAAAATGATACTCGATCCAATAATCAGCGACCCCACAATGATCGCCGCCGATAGACGATTGCTCGATCGATCGACCTCCTGCATCATGTTGTCCATCTGAACCACATCAAGCTGCGTCCGCAACTGACCGCGAATCAGTTTCCTTCCAATCTCACGCACCTGATGCGGCAAATCGCGGATCATCTGCCCGCCATGCCACATCGCCAGCAGTGCCTCCCGCTTGAGATTACTCGGCCCCACCAGTTTCGCCAACGCCTGACGAACTTTCGGAACCACCACATCCGTCAACTTGATCGACGGATTCAAAATCATCGCCGTACCGCTTACCATCACCAGGCTCTTGCCCATCATCAAAAAATCTCTCGGCAACAGCACATGGTTTGCCCTCGCCAGCGACACAATCTCATTAAAAACGAGATTGAAATTCATCTGCTCCAGCGGCAACGCCTGAATCTTGTCCAGCAAAATCGTCAAATCCCGTTTGAGCAGCTCCACCGGCGTCTCATCGGTAATCGCATCCATCTCCGTCAGAAGATCGACCACCATATCCATATATCGATAATAACCCGCCGTCAGAAGCATGATAAACATCACCCGCCGACTCGAGTCGATCTGCCCCGCCATCCCGAAATCCACCAACCCCAATCGGTCCGGCGGCAGAATTTTCAAGTTTCCCGGATGAAGGTCCGCATGAAAAACGCCCAGTTCGAGCACTTGCCCGATGAACGTCTCTATCAGTGTTTCCCCCAGTTTCTTCCGGTCCAGAACCATCGCCGGGTCGCCCACCGCGTCGAAAAATTTCTGCCCTCCGACATACGTCATGGTCATCACCCTGCTGGTGGTTAAATCCCATCGAATATCCGGAATAATAATCCGCGGATCGTCTTTGAAAAACGCGTGAATCTGGTCCGTAACGGTCGCTTCATTCAGAAAATCAATCTCTCGAAACAAGGTCTTCGCCGCATCCTGTATAATCGCCGTCGGGCGGTAAGGGCGAAGCTCCGGAATGTGCTTTTCTATACTCACCGCCAGCTTTTGAAGCAGGTACATGTCAAGCTTGATGGTGTTCTCAATGTGAGGCCGACGAACCTTCACCACAACCTTTTGATTATCGCGTGTCTTCGCCAGGTACGTCTGCGCCACCGATCCGCTTGCCAACGGAACAGGCTCAAATTCACAAAAAAGTTCCTTAACGTCACGCTTTAAATCCTGACGGATAATTTCATACGCCTGCTCCGTCGGAAAAGGGGCAACCTGGTCCTGAAGCATCCGCAAATCGTCCATCAAGTCTCCCGAAAGAATATCGGGACGGGAACTTAACACCTGACCAAGCTTCACAAAAGTCGGCCCCAACTCCTCCGCAATAGCCACAAGCCGCATCCCCAACGTCGTTTCCGTCCGATGCGCACCGGGAAGAGTCGAAACCCCCAATCGCCGCAATCGTCCGGGCCATGGAATATAACGCCGTAATTTCAACCGCCCCACAATATGCCCGAATCCATGACGTGTCAGCGTCCGCGCAATCTGCCCGAGCCGCTGCGTACTCCGAATCGTCATAGGCACTTTAAAAATCGACATCCATTCCTCCCTCTTTCCATCTTCTCACGTTAGAGGAGACTTTTAATAGGATACGCCGTAGCTTTTACCCAGTGTCCTTGATGCACTCTCTTTCTTAATGGAGCGACCGTAAGGGAGCGTGTTCTTCCAACTTCCAACTTCTAAACTTCTAACTTCTAAACTTCTAACTTCTTCTCCCCCTCTTCCTACGTCTTCACATTCTCCATCAATACCGCCGCCACAGGCCCAAACACCAATATCGGAAGCCAAGCCGCAAACGCCGGATACGCCGTACTCGATGCCAGTGTCTGCGAGACAAACGCCATCAAAAAACATCCAATCGCCACCAGCAAACACAACCCCACCGAAACCAGAACACTGTGCGGCGCGCGATTCAGAAAAAACGGCAACCCCAAAAATAACAAAAGCATATTCAAAAAAGGCTGTGTCAGCCGAACATGACGCGCCGACACAACGTCGTTGACATTCATGATCAAATGCGGACGCTTGAGCAAGTCCGTCAACTGATTCAAACTCAAAAACCAGATCCAGTTCGCATTCCGGCGAAGATTCAAATCCTCAGGCTGCCAGTCGCTCTCGTAATAATCAAGCCGCGTCCGACCCATCTGACCCGCAACAACAAAGTCCGCCTCATTGATCGTTCGTGCATAACGGAACCCGCGAGTAAGCTGCCAATACTTCATCTCCGGATCCCACACCGCCGAATCCGCCGAGATCTTCGCCTTGATCTGGCCGTTGGCGTCTCGCTCCATCGCGATCAACTCGTACATTGTCTTGGTATTCGGATCGTAATTCATCGCCGAAAGAAGCGTCTGGTCCCGATCTTCCAAAAACCATAACTCAAACGATTGACGTGTGTCCGCTTCGTTGTGCCCCCGAACAAGCTTGTCGGCAATGCTCGGAATGATCACTTCCTGATCGATAATCCACAACGTATTGAAAACCACGCCCGCTCCGATAATCGGAAGCGCCACCCGGTAAAGCGAAATCCCTCCCGCGATCATCGCCGTCAACTCGTTCGACCGCTGAAGCCTCGCCAAAGTAAAACTCCCCGCCACCAGCGTGATCATCCCCGCGACCTGCGCAAAATAAAGAAAACTGTGATAAAAATAATACGAGCAAATGTCCTTGATGATCTGAAACGTCGTCTTCTTGTCGCCCGTAAATTCGTCAAGGTTCGCGAACAAGTCCAGCACAATATACAGGCTGATCATGATCACCACGCTCACCACATAACTGTACGTAAACCCGCGAAGTAAATATCGATCGATCGTTTTTATAGGAAGTCGGGAAAATGACATGATCTCACCGTCTTAAAAATTTTCCAAGAACCATAATGTCTGCCAATGCCACCAGAGTCACCCCAAGCCAGATCACCGGCACACCAAAATGCTCGATACCCGCGCTGCTAAGCTGCTTGCCCGTCATGATCATGACCACGACCACCAGCACCGGTATAAAACTCAATCCAAACGCGCTGACGAAATGCCCCCCGCGGAAAATAATCCCAAGACCCGCACCAAGCAGCAACAACACCAACGCACTGGAACTGTACGACGCGCGAGAATGAATCTCCGCCAGACATTTCCCGCTGATGTCGCGCTTTTCCTTCGCCACATTCCCCCGGCTTTTGCTCAACTGACGATTCAGGTCCAGTGACGGATTATCCGAAAGCAACTCATCGAGCGTAATCATACTCGCCTGTTTCATGACATCGCCCGGCGATGGAAAAGGTCCAACGCTCGGATCCTTCCGCTCATCCACCCGATCAGGCTTGCCCGGAACCTTTTCCGTAATCCGAACCAATTCCTTAAGCTCGATCGTCATCATCGGCTCATTGACACCCGCCGAAAGTGATGAAGTAATATACGCCTGACGCGCATCATACCGGCGAACCAATCCCGACGCCAGAGAATGCTCCACCACCACGTTCCCTTCAAAAACCAAACGCCCGTCTTTCTGGGACATCTGGCGGTAACTGTCCGCCGTAATGGTGCAATGGCTCTTGTCGTCCTGAAACCGACATTCCCCATATTGCTTGATCTGTTGGACCAGAGCTTCATACGCCAGTGAATGCGTCAAAACCACTCGCAAATTGTTCGTCATGTTCCGAAGCCCCTGGTGCGCCATCGGATCCTTCGCGATCTCCATCAGCACAGGCAGCGACATGAACTTGATCTTCTTCTTCGTCATCGGTGGAATCTCAATCGGCGGAATCGGATAATACGCCGCCTGGATCATCTGACCCTGCTCCTCGTCAAACGCCCGAACCTGGTTCAAATGAACACTCACCGTAGGCTTCTGATCATACATGTCGAAAATAATCAACGCCTTCCGGGCCGTACCATAAAAAACAGGAACATTATTCCGGTCCTGACGCAAAAACGCCACATGAGAAAGCTCGATCAACCCCGAGGTCACCGTCCCGTCGGGCTGAATCTCAGGATATTGAACTTCTTCGACCTCACCACAGTGCAACGCGTAATCCAACTGACTGATGTACCCCTGATTCTTGAGCTTGAGATACGCGAATTTCTGAATATCGCTCTTGACCAGCTGCTCGATCCGCCCCGCCAGGTTCGGAATCATGAAATTTTCGAGAAAAAATGTAAAAACAAAAACCAAAACACTCAGAACAATCGCCGGTGTCAATAACCGATAAATATTGATCCCGCTCGCCCGGCACGCCACGATCTCATTATCCGCCGCCAGTCGGCCATACGTAATCGTCGTACTGAACAACGCCGCAACCGGCAATGAATACGCCAACACCACCGGAATCAAATAAAACATCAATCGCAGCAATTCCTTCGCCGTAATCCCCTGGCTGCGCATCATGTCCATCAGGCTCCCACCAAAACCCAACATGCACGTCAACGCCACCGCCGTCAAAAAAAACGCGCGAAACAATTCCTTAAAGATGTATTTCTGTAACGTAAAGATCATAAACAATATTCGATTCTATTCAAAAGCCACTGGAAAAAAAAAGATAATATGCGTTAAAATACCATCTTGAGAGTTTTTATGCAATATCGGTTTCCTTTTCCACCCCATGGGAGCGACGTCCGATGGAACGGCTCAGGCATCATTTCACCCGCCCCCTTACGCTGCTGGCAAGCCGCCTGTCCCAGCTCGCATACCCTCCAAGATGCGCCGGATGCAACGGCCTGCTGCCCGAACAAACCCCCTGGTGCCCCCAATGCTGGAGCGAACTGGCCCTTACAACCGCAAAACCCTGCTGCCCGACCTGTGCCGCCCCCCTTGGCCCGTACCAAACCCTCAACTCGTTACACCAATGCAATCAATGCAAAAAACATTCTCCAAAAATAAAGAGCATTTGCCGCCTGGGCACCTATAACGGCGTCTTATCCCAAATCGTCCGAAGCTTAAAATATAATAAAAATACTTATTCCGGCAACCTCCTTGCCGATTGGCTCGCCGACAAGGTAGCCGATCAGCCCTGGCTCGATGAAATCGACGGTTTTTGCCCTATCCCCATGCACTGGACTCGCCGCTGGCTCAGACGGATCGACCATACAAAAATAATCGCCGACCGTTTATCAAATCATACGCATCTGCCGGTCATTCAAGCCTTGCGGCGTCCCAAACCCACCCCCCAGCAGGTTGGGCTTTCCCATACCGCCCGAATGAAAAACATCAAAAACGCCTTCAAGATAAACCCTCGCTGGCCGATCGAAGGCGCCACCCTCTGCCTGGTGGATGACGTCATGACAACCGGCGCCACCCTCTTCGAAGCCGCCCGAACCCTCAAAACTGCCGGCGCAGCAAAAATATACGCCGCCATCCTCGCCAAAGCCGATAATTGGGACGTCTATACCTGACACAACACCAGCCCAGCACCTCCGTCCCCATTCGCTCCGCCAAAAAGCCGAAAAAATAAAAATAAATTTTTGACCAAAAACCATAAGCGCTTTATTTGACTGAAGATAAGGATGAAAATTCATCACTATTTTCAGTAAATTGCCTCAAATTCTGCAAATCTGACAGTGATGATGTTTTATATCAAGTAAAAGTATTAAAAAATGAAAGTTGTCATTTCGGAAATTTTGACCGGACACCCGAATAATCGAAAAGTCGATCGACAAATTGAATAAGTTGATCGACAATTAGCGAAAGTCGATCGATTTCGCTCTCGGACAATTAATATTATTTATCAGACAGCCATCACCATTCCACATCTATGCAAAAAACCAAGTTCCTGGTAAAAAAGTCTCCCCCCGCAAATCCTGAAATCTGTATCTATAGCCTGTTTTACAAATGAAATTAAATTTGTAAAATACATATTGCTCATTGAAATGGGGTAAAGGCGGATGGGAGCGATTCTATTTGTGGCAGGGTGGCTCACCCAAATCTATACCCAAATAATTGATGAGGACGATCTTTATGCGAAGGAGAATTATCATGACGCAAAAGCGTTTGATGAATTTAAAGCCATACGCCCCCATTTTCGCTGGGTTCAACGCCGGGTGTATCGATATCGGGACAAAGGCCTGGCGGGGCTGACGAACCGGCCTTTGCCCGGTCAGCCAACCCCACTGGCGAAAGAGCGGGTGAAGGCCTTTGAAGACCGGATTGCCGCCGGACAGCCCGGAACTCAATCCCACCGAGCGGCTCTGGCGGGATTTTCAGGATCACGACGGATCCAATAGAACCTATGACGGGGACGACGATCTATTTACCGCTGCCGCCAATTCCTGGAACCGATTGACCCCGGAACAGATTCAATCCATCTGTCGAACAGAGACTCTCTGACGCGCCATGATTAAATCAAGGATGTATTATACTAATTCCATTTACTTCGTGCGCGGGGGCTAATGTCACGATATCCCGATTTCGAAGCTCATACTGCCTGAAATAGTTTATTGACATTAAAGTACCGCGCATTCAATAAGTCAATTCCGT
>JAAZAW010000071.1 GCA_012514125.1 Phycisphaerae bacterium
AGGATTGTAAAGAAAAACTTGGGCAACACGCCCCAAAGCCCAAAGCCTGTCTCCCGCAGTCGGTCTTCTATTTTCCGAACCCGCAGCCCGTGGCCCGTAGCCCGTAGCCCGTATCCATGACAAGGCCTGGCTTGTCATGGATACCACTGGCTTGGCGTTTATTGTTGGTCCGGCGATGATGGGGTTGGTGCTGGTCCGATGAGAAGAATAAAAAGGATCGTTTCTTCCTGGCGTTCCTTGGTGTCCTGGCGGTTCAAATCCGGATGCGGTCAAATCGATGATCGAAATAATGCGGCGTTTTGATGTGCCGTTGATTTGAAACGAGGGATTGGGACGAGACAAAATGGTGTGTCGAGATATGTCCTGCAAAAATGTTCAGGAACGATCATTATTTTTCGGACCGCGTCACGCGATATAAAATTTGAGCCGGAGTTTTCTGCTCGTACATTTCCATCATCGGGCCCCAGTGCTCTTCACGCTGAACGGTGTATCGGCCATAGCTGCTCAAGGATCGCAGGAGGTTGGGCTTGATGGATTCGGGAAAGCCATACGTTCGACTCAGGCGGAGAATTTCGAGCCAGTCCACGTAAATGAAATCCGGCTTGATTTCGGCAATGTAATTTTTGGCTTCGGGGAGTTTTTTTTTCATAGCCTCGGCCAGCGGGTCACGGTTGAAAACCGTATTGTAAATAACCGGGCCACGGATATAAAACGGCCTGGCTTCACCGATGAGCAATGTGCGGGCGGTTGGGTTTTCGTTCACAATTCCCAGATATTGCATGCCGGGGATGTTGCCTTTGATAAAATCGATGTGTCGTCCGAACCACAGGATCGGCTGATTTCGAAAATGGGTCTGGCTGTAATATCGCCGGTAGGTTTCATGAAAGTTCAACCCCGCAGCCAACAGCATTACACCGGTGATCAGCAGGATGCCCGGATGGAATTTCCCCCAGCCGAAGGCATCGGCGCTTCTGCCGACGAGAAACGGCAGAACGATCAGCCAGGGGATAAGAAATCTCGCCTGAAGATGCGTCGCGAAAAGCCAGACAAGCGTTTGAAGGACAAAGATCATCAGCATCAGCCAATCATTCATGCTTTGACGGCGTGTGAAAAAAATCAGCCAGGGCAAGAGCAGTAATGCGAATCCAAACGTCGGCAAATCCCGAATCGGCGGGGGGGCTGCGATTTCGGACGCCCTGGTGAAATCGCCCTGTGCTTTATAGTGTTCTGCGATGAAGGCGTTCACCAGGGGATTTTGCAAACCGGCCCAGTAAAGTTTTTCCAGCCGGGCACGGATGGGTTTTTCATCTTCGCGTGGCGAATGGCCTCGCTTCCAGCGTTCGGCGAGTTCGTCGTTCCAGCCTCTGCCGCCAAAAAGATCATACGCCAGTGGGAAAACCGGATTGCCCGTCCAGAGGAAATTTCGAACCAGGTAAGGACTCAGGGCGCCGATGCACACCACGCCCATGACAGCCGTTGTGAGAATCGCTTTGATGAATTTTGTCCTGCGAATAAAAATAATCATCGCCATCAGAATAACCGGCAGGGCGATCATGGGCAGGGCGGTATATTTGAACCCCGCGCAAAGTCCGAGCAACAGGCCCGCCAATATCGCAATACGAATCGGCGAAGCGCACCTCTCGTGTTGCCGCCCGATCTGCCAGATAAGCCCCAAGGCGACCACTCCCGTAAAGAGCATTCCCATTTCTACATACGCCAACGGCCCAAGATACACCAGCCAACCGCACGTTCCCGCTGCCAGTGTCGAAAACGTCGCCTGCTTGAGTCCCGCGGGTCGGGTGAAAACCCAGATCGCGGCGACAAAGAGAATGGTAAAACTCACGTGGATCATCTGAGCCAGATACACCGCTTCATGCGGGTCATTTTTCAATACCATCGCCAGCAGATACAGCATTTCCGCGTTGAAGGGGAAATTCGCATACACGTTATGTTCAAGAAAATAAATTCGACCCGCGTCGAACCATTCTTTGGGGGCTTGCAAATGATATTCAAGAATATCGTAACCAAAACCCTCCGCCGGCCAAAGCACACCCGGCGGTATCGCCGCACATAAAAGCAGAATAATCAAAAATGGAACCATTATCATAAGCAACATCGGCCAGTATTTGCCCGCTTCAAAGAGCAGTTTTTCCTTCGGCGGCAGATTGCGAATCGTCCGGTGCAGCACGATCAATCCGATCACCGCCAACGTACCGATCAACCCAAGCCCAAGATATCGATATCCCAGCAATTCCGCCAGTCCCAATCCCATCGTCAAAAGCGAAAGCATCGGCAATCCGCACGCCAGGGCGGTAATCATCTTTTGCGACAAGGGCAATTCGTTGCCAAGAAATCTCACCGGTAGCCAACCCAGTGTCAATCCCGCCAGCAAAATTCCTCCAAGCCACGGCAACTCGTATAAAATCACGGATGCTGCGGTATTGTTGATTTGCCAGAGTGTTCCGAAGAGAACACCGAAAACGCCCAGCACCCACAAGAGTTTTACCATATCGCCGCTGATGAATTTTTCTTTTCGTTTTTGTGCCATACGATCCTATAAATCCTTATTTCATTCGTCAAAACCCTGGCGGCATCGCCGGGCCGGTAATTTTTTTCATCTTGAATCGGAAAGGTGAAATTTTTTATCGGTTTGAGGACGCCCGTTCGCTCAAGCTCGTCCAATCGAAAATCGTTGAAATAAACATACGGATCGGTATAGGGAAAAATCATTACCAGATACTCGGCGTGTTGCGATTGGAGATATTCCGGGATCGTTCGATGATACAATGCCCGCCCAGCCACGGGGTCAACCAGTCCGCCAAGATCGACAATGGGCCGATGCCCCCAATACGCCAGCGATCCGATATCGAACCCTGCCACACGAGCGTCTTTCGACGTCTTTTCATCGATCCATCGAGCCGCGGCGATATGAACCCGATCAAAATGGGCCAACGATTGCGATAAAATTGAAACCCATGTTGCCAGCGAAAGTATGGAAATCCCCGCCAACGCACAAATCCCAACTTGCCAGCCTTTCCAGTTCCGGCCAATAGTCCAAAGCCATATCAATCCCATGACGAAAAACACCATAACCGTTAACAGCACCATCGGCTGATACCGTCCGCCATGCCCTCGCGTCGGCAGCATTATCGCATAACCGATCAACGCAAATATCGCCCAAAGCACAAGGGCGTTGAGAAAAAACGATCGTTTCCGCAAACCCACGATCATTCCGATTCCAGTGACGAGCATTTCAATACCGGCGATGGTCCAACCGATTGCTGCCGGCAGTCCCATTGCCGTTACAAGGTTTTGACCAAAAGTAAATTCCGCCAGTCGATAGCCCCACACTCCGATAAGCCAGAAAAAGTTTTTCAAAATTTCCCAAGGATGGATGTTTGGCGAATCACTTTCGCCGATGATCCATCGTCTGCCCGAAAGTGTGCTCGGTAAAAATGTTCCTGTCAGATGATCATTCAGCAAGCCTGTCGCCAACAGTCCAATCCCCGCCGCTACGAGTAATTGAATCCACACACGCCACTCTCGCCGTCGCAGTAACCCGATCGCCGGTACAATCAACAAAAAATCCGGTCTCGTCAGCACGCCCAGAAAAACAAAAAACGACATCCAGCCATGTTTGTTTTTGGCTGCACAATAAATCGCCGCCAACCCCAGCACCAGCACCAGCAGCGTCTCCATTCCCGTAAAGGCATACCAGATCAGATTCCCGCACGCCAGGACCAGCATCGTCGAAATGATGCCGGCTTTTGAATTGACGCAGGATGGACCGTGCCCACCCTCGTCTTTGTTTGCCAAATCGCACCATACTCGATGCACCAGCACTGTAAGGATTAACATCAAAATACCGTTCACAAACACCGCGACAGCGGCGCCGTGATCTGTGATAAAAAATCCCGCTGCCAAAATCAGCACCCACAGAATTGACGTCGTTCCGCCGCTGACGCCCGCCGGATTGATCGACCAGAGATGATTCTGAGCAAGGTTCCGGGCAAAGGTCAGATGTATCCAGCCGTCGTCAAGCCCCATTCCCGGCAGAGAATTCCAGGCATGGATAAACGGTATCAGCAACAATCCGGCGCATAGCAGGACGCCCATATCGACGCTGTGCAATAAACGCCCTCGCCGAAACCACCAAGGTTTCTCGTCGGTTTGTTCAATAGATTGTTGACCCGCCAAGCCGTTATCCATAAAATATCCAAACGTATTTCAATGAGTATGATTATTTTAATATACCTATATTGATGCAAGGGAGCAATGGAATGATAGTGGAGTTGGCTGATCGTCTGAAAAAATTACCACCGTACCTTTTTGTCGAAATCGACAACAAAAAAAGAAAACTCGCCGACGCGGGGCACGATATCATCAGTCTCGGCATCGGCGATCCCGACCTGCCGACACCGAAGTTCATCATCGACAAAATGGCCCAGGCCATCTACGAACCTGACAATCACCACTACCCGCTCCAGTGGGGCGTCGGTGAATTTCGTAAACAGGTTTCCACCTGGTTCAAGCACCGTTTCGACGTGGACTTCGATTTCAAGACCGAAGTCCTCACGCTCATCGGCTCCAAAGAAGCCATCGGCCATTTTCCGCTTGCCGTCGTCAACCCCGGCGATGTCGTCCTCGTGCCCGAACCAGGCTATCCGGTCTACAACGCCTCGACCCTCTTCGCCGGCGGCGAATCGTACTTCATGCCGCTGCTGGAAAAAAATAAGTTCCTGCCCGATCTCGACGCCATCCCCGCCGATATCTGTAAACGGGCTAAAATGATGTTCATCAATTATCCGAACAATCCGACCGGAGCGACCGCCGACGAATCCTTCTTCGAAAAGGTCGTCGCTTTCGCCAAGAAACATCAGATTGTCGTCGTCCACGATGCCGCCTATACCGAAGTCTATTTCGATCAGCGGCCGCTGAGCATCTTCAATGTGGAAGGCGCTCGCGACGTTGCCGTCGAGTTCCATAGCCTCTCGAAAACTTTCAACATGACAGGCTGGCGCATCGGTTTCGCCGTCGGGAACGCCGAACTGATTGCCGCCCTGGCCAAGGTCAAGGAAAACGTCGATTCAGGCCAGTTCAACGCCATTCAGTGCGCCGCCACCGAGGCCTTGGCTCATTCCGATCGCGTCGAAGTTCGGGCGCTGCTCGATATCTACCGTGAACGCAGAGACACACTCGTCGAAGGCCTGCGATCCGCCGGTCTGGACGTTCCCATGCCTCCCGCAACCTTCTACGTCTGGGGCCATTGTCCGCAAGGCTATGACTCCATGACCTTCTGCGGTAAAGTGCTCGAAGAAGCTCACGTCGTCCTCATTCCGGGCGTGGGTTTCGGCCCCTCCGGCAGGGACTATTTCCGCGCCGCCGTTACCGTCGACGTCCAGCGAATCAAAGAAGCAATCGAACGAATCAAGAAACTTACATGGTAAACGGTTGTCGATAATTTCAAAGGGCACGATTTGCGTCGTGCCCTTTCTATGGTATGATTATTTTTGTCATTCCCGCGAAGACGGGAATCCATCTTTGTATGTTCTGTGGCGAAAAGGAGCGGATATGACTATGGCGGATGCGAAAGAAATCCTCGTCGGCATTGTCCTGGGCAGCGATTCGGATATCTCCACCATCGAATCGGCAACCAGAACGTTCGATGACTTCGGAATCGGGTACGAACTGCGGATACTCTCCGCCCATCGCACTCCCGAAGAATTAGCCGAGTATGTTCGAGACGCCACCTCACGCAGCGTAAAAGTCTTCATCGCCGCCGCCGGCATGTCCGCAGCTTTGCCCGGTGTCATCGCAGCCCATACCCACTTGCCGGTTCTGGGCGTCCCCGTTTCCTCCGGTACCCTCGGCGGCCTCGATGCACTATTGGCGGTTTCGCAAATGCCTCCCGGCGTTCCGGTCGCCGCAATGACCATCGGTTCGCCAGGTGCCAAAAACGCCGCTCTGATGGCCGTGCGGATTCTTGCCCTCAGTGAGCATGGCTTGATGGAAAAACTCAAAAGTTTCATTGCCAAACAACGCGACGACGTCCTGGCCAAAGACAGCAAATTTCGTCGATAACGCCCATCGGGACGAACCCAAAATTCTTCAACGCGTTATGGCATGAATTTTCCGAAACGACACCAAATAATGTTTTTGTCTGCGCTATGCCGGCTCATGGCTGAAAATGCGACCGCATCAGGTAGGACACGAGCACATACGTCACATAAATCCCCAGCAGCGGCAATCCCCACCATCGACTGAACGTATTGCCTCGCGTCATGATCGCCATTCGGAAAATAATCAACACCAGCATCATCACCGGAAAGTGCAGATAGAAAAATTCACCCGGAATCGGCAACGCCATTGCCGTCGCCGAGGCTCCGGTCACAAAAAGCACATTCAAAATATCCGCCCCGATGATATTGCCGATCAAAATCTCCGGATGTCCCTTGCGAATGCTCGCCAGCGCCGTCATCAACTCCGGCAACGACGTCCCGAACGCCACAAGCGTCGCCGAAACCACCGATTTGGGAATGCCCAGTTTCAATGCGATCTGTTCCGTCGAGCCGATCAGCACCTGAGCGCTAACCACGACGATACTCACCCCAATCAGCATCATCAGCAGGCAAAATCCCGGTTTCCAGCAAACAGGAAGCACCATTTCCGAATCCGGATTATGCTGTTTGGACCATCGAATCGAAATCGCCATATAGCCCGCCAGCAAGACTAACAGAAAAACCCCCATCCCACGCGAAATCACGGGTTGACCGAACACGAGCACAGCCAGCAATCCCATCACAATAATCAAAATACCTGCGCCGAACTGAATCCACCCATGACGGTTCAAAATAAAAAGATCCTTCGGCAGCCTCGTCAGCACGCACCCAAGCCCGAAGATCAATCCCGTGTCGCAGATAATCGACCCGATGGCATTGCCCAGCGCAAAACCGCTTTGTCCCTGAACCGCCGCCAGCACCGATACCGCTGTCTCCGGCGAGGTCGTTCCCAATGAAACCACCGTCGCCCCGACGATCATCTTTGAAACACCAAGCCGATACGCCAACTGAGCCGCACCCTCCACCAGCCAGTCCGCGCCTTTGGTCAACGTCACAATGCTCACCACAATCATGGCAACCAGCAAAACAATTCCAGGCGTTCCCGCCTCCGCTAATCTTGAAAAAGGGATTAAATTTTCCATAACGCGGTATGATAATTCCTTCTCGGAGCATTTGCGAGTAAAACCGGTATTTCCCGGGAATTTTTCTCAGAATAAAAAAAGGTTATATTTAGTCAGAATCAATCAAGCAATCTGAAAAAATACGATTACGTCATAGCGAGGCGCCAATGAAGTTTTTTAACTGGCCAGGACGGGAATCGAACCCGTACGACCTTGCGGTCAGGGGATTTTAAGTCCCCAGCGTCTGCCTGTTCCGCCACCCGGCCAAGTGTGTTTCTATCTTACAAACTCTATTTTCGATTTGCAAATTACAAAATACAAAAAATGAAATTACATCCAAATAACACAATTGTGTAATTATTGGAATGAATTTACGCTTTTGTGTAAATTAAGAATAAACCCAACTCCTTTTCCTTAAAACAAGAAAAACGTAAATCGGAATACGGCGGTGGGGCTGCATGATGATTTAAAGTGTAGATATATTAAATGTGATCAAGTTGAGTGTTTTTCAATAATTCCGGAGAATATGGTAAAATAGTTGGTCTTTAAGCTTGAAACCTATTGGTTGGAACGCTAAAATTACTCATTTCAGGCAGAAAATTTAGAGATTCACTGAATATTTATATCGATTGGGAAACAGGACAATGAAAGAGAACATTCATCCAAAGTATGTGGAATCGACGGTTACCTGCGGGTGTGGCAATACGTTTAAGACCCGCTCGACGTTGAAAGAAATTCGCGTGGAAATTTGTGCGGAGTGCCATCCGTTCTATACCGGCAAACAAAAGTTTGTCGATACAGCCGGCCGAGTTGAGAAGTTCCAGAAGAAATATAACTGGGAGAAACTTCGAGCCGATAAACAAGCCGCTGAAAAACAGGGTTAGGTTCGCTTATAAAAACCAAATCGCCGACCGCGTGGAATGACTTTACGTTATCACGGTCGGCGATTTTTTATTGACCATCGGATGCGAAGGTGCTCAGGCGGACTCGCAACAACCTTTCAGGATGACTCGAATCAAAGACGAATTGAAACAAATTGGATGACTCAGATAAGGGATTGATTTATGGCGGATATGTCGGAATTAGAACAGCGACTTCTGGCGAAGCTTGGCGAACTGGATCGCCGATTTCAGGAGATCGAATTACAGATGAACGATCCGGCCATTGCGTCGGTATCGCACAAAATAGTCGAACTGGGCAAGGAACACGGCAAGCTTGCTCCGATGGTCGAGCTTAATCGGCGGATTCTTTCGATCAATTCGCAGATCGAAGAATCACGGGCGATCTATGAGGATACGACGCAGGAGAGCGAACTTCGCGATATGGCTTGGGAAGAACTAAAATCGCTCGAGGACCAGCGGGTAAAGGCTTTCGAGGACCTCAAATCTGAACTGGTCACTTCAGACGATAATGTCATCAGCAGCGTGATCCTTGAAATCCGCGCAGGCACGGGCGGAGACGAGGCGGCGATTTTTGCCGGCGATTTGATGAATATGTACACACACTATGCCGAAAAGCTCGGTTTTAAAATTGAAGTCATGGACGCCTCACCGACCGATATGGGCGGCTATCGGGAAGCGTTGCTCAATATCAAAGGTCCGGGCGTCTTTACCGTGTTTGGATACGAAGCGGGGGGGCATCGGGTCCAGCGTGTGCCCAAAACGGAGACGCAGGGACGCATTCATACCTCCGCTGCGACGGTGGCGGTGATGCCCGAACCCGAAGAAGTCGAAATCAATATCAAGCCCGATGAAGTCATTGAAAGCGTCTCGTGTGCAGGCGGACCGGGCGGGCAGAATGTCAACAAAGTCGCTTCCGCCATTCGCCTGGAGCACGTGCCGACCGGTATCGTCGTTTCGATGCGGGATGAACGATCTCAGCACAAAAATCGAGCCAAGGCCTGGCGTATTTTGCGTTCTCGCGTGTTTGAACATTATCAGTCGCAGAAAAAGGCCGAACGCGATCAGAAACGTCATTCCATGATTGGTACGGGAGATCGATCCCAGCGCATCCGCACGTATAATTATCCGCAAAACCGAATCACCGATCATCGCATCAACCTGGATTTATATTGTCTGGATCGGGTGATGATGGGCGAAATGGACGAACTGATCGCGGCGATTCAAACCTTCGACCGCGAGCAACGACTCAAGAATCTGCAACTGTAAAATCACCGATTGCCGATTCGACGAGCGATCGCTGCCAGGGCGACTATCAACGATGAAAGCAGAACGATCACCGCTCCGGTAGGCAGGTCGGTAAGTCCCGAAATAATGAACCCGCCCAGTCCGCTTATCGCGCCAAAAGCCGCGGAGCAGATCAGAATTTTTTTTCCGCCGCGAACGATCTGAAACGCCGCAATCGCAGGATTGGTCATCAAACTGTAGATCATCAACCCGCCGACGGTCTGAAAGTTCACCGTCAGTGCCAGCGACACCAGAAAAAGAAATAACGTCCACACCACCGCCACATGAATTCCGGCGAGGGTCGCATGAAGCCTCGAGAACATCAGCGCCTGCATTTCTTTATAGAACAGGACGACGAAGATCAAAATCGCCGCCGTTACCATGGCCATGATTTTGAGTTCATACCATCGGCAAAAAAGCAAACTGCCCCAGAGCAATTGCCGCACGTCATGGTCGCTTTTACCCAGCACGCTGAACATGCCGAGTCCTAAAAATGCCAATCCCATCGACAGCGAAAACAAGATACCGACCAGCAGATTGGAATCGCCCTCCATGCGGTTTTGATCGAGCAGTCCCAGCAGCAGGGCGGTCGCTAACGCAAAAATCAGCGCAGGGATAAACAGCATCTGTCCGGTCAATCCCAGGAGTGATCCGAGCACCGCTCCGGCCAGCGCCGCATGCGAAACGCACACACCCAGAAACGGAATTCGCATCCCGACGATATACGATCCGACAAGGCCGGTCGAACCTCCTGCCACCAGGCCGCAGAGCATTACCGGACACCAGAAACTCCATTCCATGAGCAAACCCTTTTCGAACGAGATTATAACGATTTTTTCACCGTCGAGCCGGTCGGTGTGTTTTCCAGAATTCGAGGTACCAGCATAAACCGATTATGGCGTGCCAGAAGCGTCACATTGTTTCCGTAAAACGTTTTGACATGCTCCGCTGTCAACACGATTTGCGAAGGTCCATCGGCGATGATTGAACCCTGATGCAGCAGCACGATTCTTCGACAGCACGCCGGGATGATTTCCACTTCATGCGAGACCAGTAAAATTGTCAATCCGGTCTGGCGATAAAGCTCATCGAGCAATTCGACGAGTTGCTCGCGCGTTTGCAGGTCCATGTGACTGGCCGGCTCATCCAGCAGCAAGAGTTCAGGCTGTTGAACCATCGCCTTGGCCAGCAGCACCCGACGCATCTCGCCGCCCGAGAGTTCGCCATAAGGCCGATCCGCAAGATGTGAAATTTTCAGGAAATCAAGCCAGTGATCCACTTTTTTCCGATCGTCCCGACCCAGGCGACGAAACAATCCCTTCCTGCCGGTTTGTCCGATCGCGACAATTTCCCGAACCGTTAAGGGCATTTCGCATTTCCCCGCCAGTTCCTGAGGAATATATCCGATCCGCACACGAAGCCGATCTTTCGACCATCGGCTTAAATTTTGAATCGGTGTATCGAGAATTTCCAGCGTATCGGCGCGGGCGCTGCGCATCCCGCACAGAATTTTAAACAACGTCGATTTCCCCGCTCCGTTAGGCCCGAGAATCGCCAGCACTTCCCCTCGCCGAACGTCAAATCGATCGATCGTCAACAGCGTCTTGCCGCGATGCAGGCAACAGAGATTTTCAATCCGGATGATCGGCTCCATCGCGTTATTTCTCCATCAGCCTGCGCAGGTTTTCGCGAATCAACGCGTCAAACGCTTCCGCCGATGTTTCATCAGGAAAATTATCCAGCACGACAACGCGCGCTTTGAGATACGACGCCAGAACATCCGCCATCTTTCGACCTTCAGGGGCGTTGGCGACAATTAACGAAACCTTTTTTTCACGGGCATCCGCGACAATCCGGTCAATTCGCCTGATCGACATGTTTTCTTCGTTTGTGAAAGTATCGAGCACGTCAAATCCGAGAAATCGGCAAAAATCCGCCTGATGCGGACTTGCCAGGATCGGTTTTTGAACCATTTTTGACGCAGCCATCTGCGTGCGAACTTCGTTCGTCAGACGTGAAATCCGTCCGCGAATTTCATCGAGCCGCTGCGCTATTTTATCCTCAGGCGAATACCCCGTATCGATCAAAATTCGGGCGGCTTGCTCGCATGCACTTAAATAAGTGTCGGGTTTGCAAAGCCCTCCGGTCACGCGGATCGATTTGATTGTCGGTCCGGAGTCTGCCGATGCGAAAAGTTTTTCGTCAAGTCCTGCCTGAAAATCAAATCGGACAAAAACTTTGCTTTTTTGAGCCGACTGGATTTGTCCTGGGCGAATGTCCATGTGCCCAGGACACATTCCCGCCCCAGCCAGTGAAAGCATTGTGGAAATTTGATTACCGGCTCCGAGCAGATCATTCATCGTTGCCTGAAGATATGGCGAACTGGTGCAGATCACCGCAGAAGGGGATGTCGCCTCCGTCGGCGAATTCTGACAGCCGGCAAGACTCAACCCCACCAGGACGTTGATCCATACGAAAAATAAGTTACGGCAGCGCAAGGGTATCTCCTTCTCGTGTGCGAATTCGTGGAATGACACCTTTGCTTCCTGTGCCCTGATACCAAGACGAACGGGGGATTGGGGCATGCGTAGCCAGATCATGGTTTTCGTCAAAGCGAGGTCCCAGGCTCCAGATCACCCACTTTACCGGCGATGGAATGACCTGACCCGCCGCATCTCTGGGTATGTGAAAGTTGTCGTAATTGTTTCCTGTCAGAGTGAACGGGGCGGCATCAAACGGGTCATTGGGGAAATTGTCGGGAATCCACAGGGACACATAATCAACGGCGTAATTAAGGAAACCACGCCCCGGAGCCTTGTATTTGTAAGTATGCCCGGGATTGAAAATGTCAATCATGGCACTTGAAATCTTACCGTCGGCAGAACCTTTGTGAATCCAGTTGTGTCTGGTGAGTTCCACCGGCAAATCGCACCATTGGTCTTTCTTATCCACCTCGCAATAGGTTCGGCCGGGGGGAACTTTGTCGTTGTTTTCCATGCTGTATGCGTCGAGAGCATCGCCGATGAGTTTTAGCTCTGCCGACGCCCGAACGATCATTGCCCGCTCACGTGCCGCCGATAATGCCGGAAACAATATTGCGATCAGCAGCCCGATAATCGCCACGACCGTCAGTAGTTCAATTAATGTAAAACTATTTCGTTTCATTTGCATAGAATGCGTTTTGACGCACCATCTTGTGTAGGATGGGCTTTGCCCACCATCTTTTTATTCCTCTAGCTTCATCAGCATCAGCCCCATCATCCCCAGCATCAAGATCAATGGCAGTCCCAATCCGCTGCAAATTGCATCGGCGGTTGTCTCTTCGGAGGTGTTATCGGATTCCGATTGTGCGACAAACACCTTCGCATAATCTGCGCTGTAACTCGATTCGGCACCATAATTTGCCGCCAATATGCCCAGGTCGCCCACATTCACCACACCGTCGCCGTTGAAATCGCCATAAGATCGCCATAAAGGTGAATCGACGCCTTCTACCTTAAGATTACGCCCGTAATTGGCTGCCAGGATGCCCAGATCGCCGACGTTTACCATCCGGTCGCCGTTGGCATCGCCGCGAACCGGTGGTTCGATACCCAGAATCGTCTGGCCGCCATTATAGCCGGTCACCCACAGACGATACCCATCGACATAACCATATTCCTGATCGAAAATTCCAATGACATCAAACGTGGAATTTAAATTATTTGTATTGAATGTCTCGCCAAGTCCCAGTTTAAGACGAAGTGTTCGTCCGGTGTCATCACCGATATAAACGCTGTCCGAATCAGGTGCGAAAGTACCCGATACAATGTGAACGCTGTTGATTCGAACGAGTCGGCTCTGGTAATATTCGCAGCCGATATTCCGTGTTCCATCAAAAATTTCCTTGTCCTCGCTGTCCTTGATATCCGCGAGTGTAATGACTTCCGCCTCCGGCAGACCAGGCGTCTGCTCAAGCCATTCCACTGTGAAATCGGTGTCAATATCAGGATGTTTTTTATGCCGTTCATTGATGTTGGATTTGCCGTTGTATTGAAGAGCAAAACCGGTGACGCGTACCAGATCGCCCTGACGAATCTGATGACCGTTGGAAAAATTAATACGATTGAGTTCGGCGACCCACTCTTCATTGGTATAGCGGCCGACGCCCCCGCTTGGCGGACGATTCTCATAATTTTGTCCGATCCAAACCGCCGTTCCGGCATGATCGCCGTCGAGTCCCTGAACATAGATCTGCCATTGTCCCCCGATGTCTCCCGGGATCATATTATAGTTGGCTTGTGTATCGAGTATATCTTCAGGATTGTTTAAAACGATTCCGGTAATGACGACTTTATTGTTCGAGTCGCCGAAGTCCGCTCCGACTTTCCAATATTTTGAATAGCCCGCCAGAGTACCGTCACTATACACCGCCTGAAGTTCCCAGTGCGTCTCTGCGTGTATAGAAAATGGAAACACGATCATTCCCAACGCCAGAATTTGTATGGTACTTCCAATTTTCATCTTGTATACTCCTTTACCGTGGTGTATATAAAAATCGTGTTACGAAATATATAATCGTGTTATCATAATATTCTTGCAGAGTCAACCTTAAAAATGAATGAAAAAAACAACGAAATGAATGCCGGACTGGATCGCCGAGTCGCTTTTTTCGATGCCCTTGCGACACACTGGGATGACGATGAACAAAATCCAATTCAGACCGTCGAGCGACTTCGGAGTCTTGAGGACTATTTAAAACTCGCCCCGGGCCGAAGGGTTTTGGAAGTCGGCTGTGGAACGGGGCAGATCACCGGCTGGCTGATGGAAAAAGTGGCGCCGGGATCCGTCACCGCCATCGACTTTTCCGCCGAAATGCTCGCTCGCGCAAAGCAAAAAAATATCGGCGCGACCTTCATGCAGATGGACATCTGTTCACCCATCCCGCCGATAGGTCTGTTCGATCTGGTCTTGTGTTTTCACAGCTTTCCGCATTTTCGCGATCAAACCCAGGCCATGAAAACCATGTCCGGATTGCTCGCTCCCAACGGCAGGTTCGTCGTGATGCACCTGGCCGGCAGCAAGGCCATCAACCATTTTCACGATAACGCCGGTGGGGCGGTGGCAGGCGATCATCTGCCCGATGAACAAGGCTGGAAACATCTTCTGAATACAGCCGGGTTAAAACAGGAATTGCTGATCGATCGCGAGGATTTATTCATCTTGCGGGCCTATGCGTAACTCGTCAACTGACTCAAGGTCCATTCCATCATTCCCGCGAAGGCGGGAATCCAAAAACGGCACCGGCCGTTTGACCATTGACTTTTTTCAACTTTTTTCAACTTCTTCTGCCAGCGATTCTTTCAAAATCACGTGGAGTTTGTCCATCGCCTTGGCTTCGATCTGACGAACCCGTTCCTTCGTCACGCCCAGTACCTCGCCCAACTGTGCCAAGCTCATAGGCTCTTGCTGTCG
>JAAZAW010000072.1 GCA_012514125.1 Phycisphaerae bacterium
ATAATACGGAATTGACTTATTGAATGCGCGGTACTTTAATGTCAATAAACTATTTCAGGCAGTATGAGCTTCGAAATCGGGATATCGTGGCATTAGCCCCCGCGCACGAAGTAAATGGAATTAGTATAATACACTTTTGATTTAGTCGTGTCGTAGCATTACAAATATCAAAATTCCGGTCGCTGAGCCTGTCGAAGCGACATGGTGGAAGCAAGCAAAAAGACCCTTCGACTTTCCTCAGGGTCCGAAACTATGATACGTTTAAATCAAAAGCGTATAATTTCTAACTTCAAACAAAAAAGGCTGGAAAATCGTTCGATCTTCCAGCCTTCTGTTTCAAACCGATGATAGCTGCCCGTTCTTTATGAACGTCTGCTTTGACTATTTATTGCTTCCATCCGTGTTCTGTGCCACGCCGGCTTTACCGAACTGAACTTTCTTTTCAGACAATTTTTCCAGCGGTTGGGTGTTCGGTGCGGAATGTTCCATGAAAACTCTCGGCTTGGCCCAGCGAACCGCGTTGACCAACACTCGCTGAATCTGCTCATTATGAAAAATCGGATAGGTCTCATGCCCGGGGCGGAAATAGAAAATGCGTCCATGACCTCGCTCCCAGCAGCAACCGCTACGGAAAACCTCGCCGCCTTCGAACCACGAAATGAAAATCAGTTTGTCCGGCGTGGGAATGTCAAACCGTTCGCCGTACATTTCCGTATTCGGCAACTCAATATATTCCCCAATCCCTTCGGTAATCGGATGACCAGGCTCGATATTCCAAAGCCGTTCCTTCTCCGCCACTTCACGCCACTTGAGGCTGCAATGGGTTCCCAGCATCGCCTTGAATATCTTGGAAAAATGTCCCGAATGCAAAACAATAAGACCCATCCCTTCAAGGATTCGTTTCTGGACCCGTTTGACGATTTCATCCGATACTTCGTCATGAGCACAATGACCCCACCAGATCAAGACATCGGTGGAATCTACCACCGCCTGCGTCAAACCATGTTCAGGTTCATCCAACGTCGCATAACGGACACTGATGTCGGAATTTTTCTTGAGCGCTTCACCTATCGTCACGTGCATCCCATTCGGATAAAGCGACTTGACTGCGTCGTTACTTTTCTCATGTCGAAATTCATTCCACACCGTCACTCGAATTTGATTTGACATCATAAACTCCTGTAAATATGGATTAAACTCATATTATTTATAGAACAGAAAATCTGTTTCAAATACCTGTTCAACATTATAATACCCTTAAATGTATATCGGACATAGTGTAAAGAACTACAAAAAAAGAGATTTTTCTACGATATGATAAAGCTGGATATTATTCCAAAAATATTGCAGGGCTTACGCAAAGCCCTTAAAAACCACGCCTCCATAGGCCCCCAGGTCATCATTCCCGCGATTCCAGCCAATCCTCCAATTCCTCGAGGCCATTTCCATACCGCACCGGAAATTTTCATCCAGGTCGGCGGATATACCGACTTTACCCTGCCCTGGACCAGGTTCAGATTACCCCCTTCACAGATCTGCATCATCCCTGCCTACACCCCGCACGAAGAATCCTTTCACCACTGGCGAGGAAAGTTTGATTTCCTTATCGGAAGCTTTTCCCATGACGGTATTTCCTGGCATGAATCCGTTCTGAACGAAAAAAATCAACTTCAAAGCACTCCAAGTGTCATCTGTCACGTTCGTCAGACTCCCAGACTGCTTCAGCTTTGCGAGCAGGGAACTATTGCCGCATCGTGTTCCTCAAAGTATGCAAAAATCCAACGAAAAGGAGCCGAACTGCTGATTTTGTCGGCCATTCTCGATGCAATGGAAAATGTCGAGGTGCTTCCAAAAACCGAGCATCCTAAAGTCTCCTGGTGCAAACGGCTCATTATAGACAATCTAGGCCAGGACTTCCTGTGCGTGAAATATCTCGCCAGAATGACCCAGTGTTCCCCCAATTATCTTTCCACACTGTTCCATCAGGAAACGCATACGAAACTCAACGATTATATCACCCAACGCCGCCTGGAACGCATCCAGGGTTTACTCCGGCACAGCACCATGAACATCGAGGAAATCGCCAACGCCGCAGGCTTCAACGACTCCGGATATATGACACGAGTTTTTGTCAAAAAATTCGGTACCACACCACGCGCATATCGCTCACAATCAAAATATCTGTAGCACGTGGAAATCTTCAATGGAATTCCAACCGTCTTTACTCCAGCTCCGCCATCAGCTTGCCGACAAGCGTTTTAATCGTCTCCACCGCACCATCGACATCGATCAACTGCATCTCACCGTCACGCCGAAGTTTAAGCTCCACCTTGCCTTCCGCCAGTGTCTTTTGTCCCACCGTCACCCGAATCGGCACACCCAGCAAGTCCGCATCCTTGAATTTCACTCCAGGCCGTTGATCCCGATCATCGAACAGCACATCGATCCCCGCCGATTCCAGTTCCGCCGCCAGTCTCTCCGCCGTTTTCGATACCTCATCCTCCGGCGTGCGACCCAGCCCAATCACCGTCACCTGGTACGGCGCTATCGAAATAGGCCAGATAATCCCGTTCTCGTCATGATGCGTCTCTATCGCCGCCGCCAGTATCCGGTTCACACCAATACCATAACAGCCCATGATCATATCCTGATTCTTACCACCCGCATCCAGATATTGCGCATGCAACGCCGACGAATATTTCGTCCCAAGCTTAAAAACATGACCCACTTCAATCGCCCGCTGAAACTTGAGCTTCGCGCCGCAATGCGGGCAAGGATCGCCCTCAACCACGTTCCGAATATCGCCGAGCATCTCCGGCTCGATCGTAAAATCTCGCCCCGGCACAACCCCCACAAAATGATGATCCGTCTTGTTCGCCCCCGTCACCCCATCCGTAATCGCCGGCACATCGAAATCGATAAACATCTTGTCCGGTTTGATCCCTATCGGACCGGCGAATCCAACCGCCGCTCCCGTAAGCTTCGTAATCGTCCCATCATCCGCCAACTCCAGACTCGACACCCCTCCCATTCTCCGAAGCTTGGCCTCATTCACCTCATGATCGCCACGCACCAACGCCACGACCACCTGCTCATCCGACGTCCGATACACCAGCGTCTTAATAACCTGCGGAGGCTTACACTTGAGAAACTCACTCACATCCTCAATCGTGCTCTTGTGCGGCGTATGCACTTCCTTCAGCACCACTTCCGATTCCAATCTCCCCGCCGTCCCGTCAGCCACCTTCCGCGTCGCACGTTCCACATTCGCCGCATAATCGCAATGGTCGCAACTCACCACCTGGTCTTCACCAATATCCGTCAGCACCATAAACTCATGACTCGCGGACCCGCCGATTGGCCCCGACTCCGCCTCCACCGCCACCACCGGCACGCCGCATCGCTTGAAAATCCGATGATACGCCTGGTACATCTTCTGATAAGTCTTGTCCAGGTCTTCTAACGACGTATGAAAACTATAAGCGTCTTTCATCACAAACTCACGTGTCCGCAACACCCCCGACTTAGGCCGCTCCTCATCCCGAAATTTCGTCTGTATCTGATACAAATTAATCGGCAACTGCTTATATGAATTGATATGGTCCGCCACCAGGCTGGTGATAATCTCTTCATGCGTCGGTCCCAACGAAAGCTCCGCGTTATGCTGATCCTTAAACTTGAACAAAATATTCCCGAACGCCTCCACCCGGTTGGTCTTGCGAAACAAATCCACCGGCACAAGCACAGGCATATGCAGTTCAATCCCACCTGCCTTGTCCATCTCCTCCCGAACAATCTGCTCCACCTTCCGAAGCGACTTGTATCCCATCGGCAAATACGAATATACCCCCGCCACCAACTGACGAATCAACGCCGCCCGAATCATCAAAATATGCGATGCGATTGTCGCGTCCGCCGGTACTTCCCGAACGGTCGGAATAAACGATTGAGAAAAACGCATGAAATTATTCTCCAGCTATAATTAAAGTCAACATCAACAAAACTTTAAAGTTAATTGGTGGTGATCTTACCCCCTTCTCGCTAAAATATCAACAGCAGGATATGTTTTATGAATTGGAGATTGTGTCGCCGATACGATACATCAAAACATCTTCGGTAGGGTGCGCCTTGACGCACCATCTTGAATTTGTAAACTGGGCCATGCCCTCCATCTTTTTCGGAGTAATATTACATTGAATCAAGCGGATATTAAAAACTTACTGGAAAACGTCGCCCACGGTTCACTCAGCGTCAACGACGCCATGGCCCGACTGCGTTCCTTACCTTTCGAAGACCTAGGCTTCGCCAAAGTCGATCATCACCGCTCCCTACGCTGTGGCTTCCCCGAAGTCGTCTTCTGCCCCGGAAAAACCACCGAACAGACGGTCGAAATCTTCAAACGCCTCGCTCAGAACGGCGGCAATATCCTCGCCACTCGCGCCAATGAAGAAAAATACCTCGCCGTCAAACCCCACTTCCCCCAGGCCAGGTTCAACCAATCCGCCGGATGTATTACCCTGCGGCAAAAACAAGCCCAACTCTCCTCCGCAACCATAGGCCTGATCTGCGCCGGAACCAGCGACCTGCCCATCGCCGAGGAAACACGCGAAACCCTCGAAATCATGGATCAACGCGTCGAAACCTATTACGACGTCGGCGTCGCCGGCATCCATCGCCTCCTCGCCGCCGGCAAACGCCTCCAGCAAATGAGCGTCGTCGTCGTCATCGCCGGAATGGAAGGAGCACTCCCCAGTGTCGTAGGCGGCATGATCTCTGCCCCCGTCATCGCCGTCCCCACCAGCGTAGGCTACGGCGCAAGCTTCCAAGGCCTGGCAGCCCTTTTAGGTATGCTGAACAGTTGTGCCGCAAACGTCACCGTCGTCAACATCGACAACGGCTTCGGCGCAGGCTACGTCGCCGCCCTCATCAACCGCCTGGCAGAAAAAGGCACCGTCTGTCCGTAATAATCTGATAAGTCGCACCGATAGGGGGGGCTTTGCCCCCACATCCCCATCTGCCTCTTTATAGTGGGTAGGGGGGGCCGTGCCCACCATCTATATCTTCATTCCCGCGAAGGCGGGAATCCATCTTCCTCCCCGCGCAAAAAAGAAGAGAGGCTGAGATCAAACCCGTGTCCCCCCAATCGGTTTAGTCTCAGTGCCTCTCTCTTTTTCGTGGTTATAGCTGCTCCCCTCGATTATCAACAGCACAACCGGCGAATTTGGCTCGGGCATCAAACCCTTTCGCAACGTGTTCGGATAAATCTTCACTCCCCCATGATTTATCCTCACATCTCCAATCTGCGGTTCTGCTGAAGACATCCCCTCAAATCTCCTCGGCGTAGACCGCAAATCCTTTCGGGTCCTGCCCGTGACCTTTATCCCCCCATGGTCAACTTGGCTGCCTGAATTACATCAAGCTCCCTCTTCGATATACTAAATCATAACGAATCTCAAAATTAAAACAATTAGGGCAACCCCTCTTTAATCGATCAGGGAAATCACTAATCAAACCATGGGGAATCCCCACCACCAAAATTCCGCCCCTCCCCAAAATCAGAATCGTCCCCAAAAGGTTCCTCCTCTCTTCTAACTCCTAACTCCTAACTCCCAACTTCCCCCAACGACCCTAAAACACAGCATCCTGCCGTTTCCAGACGTTCCCTGCTCGTATGCCCGCTGGCTACCAGAACGCAATCCACCCCGATCGCCCGGGCAACTTCATAATCGTGCAGCGTATCGCCGATCAACAAAATATCCAAAGGAGAAATCCCCAACGACTCCACCAATCGCCTGCCGTTTTCAATCTTACTGCTGGCGTAATGATTATCCAGCCCCAACATCTCTACAAAAAAATCCCCAATCTGAAAATGCAAGATAATCTCCTCAAGCCGGCATTGCTGATACGCCGTCAAGATCGATTGGCTCATCCCTCGTCGCGGCACACTTCGCAACACCGCCAACGCATGCTCCTGGAGTTCGCATTCAAATCGCCGGAGATCATAGTTCTCAATAAACTCCGTCGAAATCGCGTCATAAGACTCAACCGAAAAATCAAATCCAAGCTTTTCATAATAAGGCTTAACAGGAATGCAAAATTCTTCCTGATACTCATCCAAAGTAATCGCAGGCCTATGCCGGCTAACCAGAATCCCATTGAGAATCTCCACCCCCAACCAGGCATCGTTCAGCAGCGTCCCATTCCAATCCCAGATCACATGTCTATAACCCGATAAATCCATCACCTTCCCACCTTTCACACTTTCACACTTTCACACCTTCCCACCTTCTCACCTTCCCACCTTCCCACCTTCTCACCTTCTCACCTTCTCACCTTCTCACTTTCCCACTTTCCCACTTTCACACCTCTTTCTCTTCCCTTCGCGTCTTAGCAATCCCCCTCCCCTCTGTCATTCCCGCGAAGGCGGGAATCCAGAAACGGCTCCAGCCGTTGAACAATCCTCTCCCCTCTGTCCCACCTCCTAATACGCTTTTGATTTATACGTGTCGTAGTTTTGGACCCTGAGGAAAGTCGAAGGGTCTTTTGTTTGCTTATGCCTTGTCGCTTCGACCCATTCGACAAGCTCAGGGACCACAGGCTCAGCGACCGGA
>JAAZAW010000073.1 GCA_012514125.1 Phycisphaerae bacterium
GATCTGATTCAGGTGGTTCCCATGACTGAAGAGGATGGATTTCAGGCGTTCAAATCGCTTTGGAGTCGGTCGATTCGTCCGGATGGGATTATGGTGACGGATGAATTGATCACTCGAGGTGTGATTCGGGGAATTATTTCACATGGGGTGAAGGTTCCGGAGGAATTATGTATTGCCAGCCAGGTGGGATATGTTTCGGAAAATCCGTTTGCGATTGGTGTGATTCAGGTGCAGATGGACGTTGTGGAGCAAGCATCGAGGCTGGTGCAGATGATGTTTGAGCGATTGGCGGGTGGAAGTGTTTCGGAGTCCAGAATTCTTTTGTCGCCTAAAATTTATAATCCATTCGGCGAGGAGGTTTGAATGACGTTGAGTATTCGTGACAGGGAAATTATTCGGAGGCTGGCGGGGGAAGTGGCTCGGATCGCTGCGTTACCTGTTCAGGAGCAGAAGCGAAGTTTGTGGCGCAAGCTTAACAGCAAACAACGTGTGCGTCCCATGGTGATGATCGATCAGGTATGCTGGAACGAGATGAATGTGGACAATGAACTGACTCTTGAGTGTGAAGATGCCGAATGCCGGGAGTATGAAGACCAGCTGAGAAAGATTCTGTATCAATGGAAGCATTTTCCGGTGGACATGGTTGTAGAGCCGTTTATTCGAATCCCAAAAGCGGTTACAAATTCCGGGTTTGGTGTGACGGTGAAATTTGAAGAAATCTCGGTGGGCGATCCGACGAACAGCGTGGCTGGATTTGTTTTTACCAACCAGTTTGAGACGGATGCGGATTTGGACAAGATCAAAATGCCTGTCATTGAACATGACCCTAGGGAGACCGCTCGCAGGTTAGAGGTGGCCCATGATCTTTTTGATGGGGCGCTGGAAATATTTGAGCAGGGCGTCGATCCTGAAGTTGGAGTGTGGGATCAGATCAATACGTGGATGGGTATCGAGGGTGTGCTTGACAGTCTTATCGATCGTCCCGAATACATGCGGGAGATGGCAAGGCGAATGGTCAAAGGGTATATGAGCATGCTCGATCAACTCGAAGAGCAGGGGCTTTTGTGTTATAATCAATCGCTGATCCATTGTACCGGCGCGTACACGGACGATCTGCCCGCGCCGGGGTTTAATCCGCAAAAACCTCGCACAAAAGATATTTGGATGTATGGTTTGGCGCAGATGTTCGCAACGGTCTCGCCGGCGATGTTCGAAGAGTTTGAGATCGATATGTGCATGCCCATTTTCGAACGATTCGGTCTTGTCTATTACGGTTGTTGCGATCCGCTGGACCGAAAAATGAAGCAGGTTCGAAAAATTCCGAATCTCCGAAAAGTATCCATGAGTCCGTGGGTCAATGAGGAGCTTGGCGCCTCGGAGATCAGGGGCGATTATGTTTATTCGCGAAAGCCGAATCCTGCGATGCTGGCATGGCCGGAGTTCAATGAAAAGGAAGTCCGAGCGCATTTACAGGCGAGCGTGGAGGTTTGCGATCGGTATGGTTGTCCGTTGGAGTTGATCTTGAAGGATATCAGTACGGTGATGTATCAGCCTCAACGCTTGTGGCGATGGGCTCAGATTGCCATGGAAGTCGTCGGTGCGACCGGTACGAGGTGATGATGAATTCAGGACGAATGGATCTTAATGGGTACTGGCGTTTGCGTTGGGCCGACGGTGAACGGGGCGGTCGGAAATTTCACGCCGAACCGACAACCGATGACGCCAAATGGCTCGATGCGATCGTTCCCGGTGAAGTGCATCTGGATTTGATTCGCGCGGGGCTTTTGCGTGAGCCGACGCTGGGCACGAACTGTTTGGAGGCTCGATGGGTAGAGGAATGTTTCTGGAGCTATCGTCGGACGTTCACTCCGCCGGCTGAGGCGCTGACCGGTCAGGCCTGGTTGTTATTTGAAGGGTTGGACTATGCCGCCAGGATATTTCTGAACGGTGAGGAAATTGGGCGGCATGCGAATTATTTTTATCCCTGTCGAATCAATGTTACCGGGAAGATGAACACCGGTGAGAATGTGCTGGTTGTGGAGCTTGAGTCGGGACTTTTCCATGCCGCCGAAAAATCGGTGGCGGGATATCATGGCACGCAGGTCGAGAATGCTTTTCTGACCAAACGGCTCTGGTTGCGCAAACCGCAATGTTCCTTTGGTTGGGATTGGGCGCCGCGTCTGCTGAATGTCGGTATTCACAAACCGGTATCGCTGGAATGGGCCTCGGTTGTTCGGGCGGATCAACTGGTTGTACTCAGTGACCTCAACGAAGACCTCACGCGAGGGCATTGGCGTGTTCGTTATGGGGTGGAAGGTTTAGATCAAGAGCATCGGCCTGGACGATTGCACGTCATGATCGAGGAAACAGGTCAAACGTTCAGCAGGGATATTGAGGTGCCGCCGGGGCTTGGGATTCTTGAAATGGAAGGTGACATCGATCATCCGAAACTCTGGTGGCCGGTGGGGCAGGGGGAGCAATCGTTATATACCTTCCGGGTCTGGATTGAGATCGACGGTGAAAAGTTCGGTGAGCAAAAACGTCGAACGGGTTTTCGCAAGGTGCGCATCAATCAGGACCCGCACCCTCAGGGCGGCAGGTATTTTATTTTCGAGATCAATCATCGTCCTATTTTTATCAAAGGCGCCTGCCTGGTTCCCGCCGACATTATTTACGCGAGACTCGATCGTGCCCGATATGAAACGCTGGTGGATCGCGCATTGGAAGCCAACTTTAATTTCCTGCGTGTATGGGGCGGCGGACTTTACGAGAGCGATGATTTTTATGAACTCTGTGACGAGCGGGGTATTCTGGTCTGGCAGGAATTTATTTTCGCTTGCGGCGGTTATCCGGCTACAGATGACACCTTCATGCAGAACATCACGAACGAAACGACTTACCAGATTCGCCGTCTCGCGAGTCATCCGAGCCTGGTCGTCTGGTGCGGCAATAATGAAATTCACTGGGAAAATTATGAGCGTCGTGAAGGGGTGATTTATCCCGATCATTCCCTTTATCATTTTGTGCTTCCGCGTTTATTGAGTCGGGAAGACCCCTGCCGATATTATCAGCCCAGCAGTCCCTATTCCCCCGAACCGGGCGTGAATCCGAATGCCGACCCGATGGGCGACCAGCATCCATGGAGTATCGGATTCGGGGATATTGATTTTCGAAAATATCGCGACATGACCTGCCGATTTCCCGATGAAGGCGGAATGCTCGGCCCCAACAGTTTGCCTGCGCTGCATGCCTGTTTGCCGAAGGGCCAAAAATTCATGAATTCGTTTGCGTGGCAGATTCATGATAATTCCGTCGAATTCGGATTTAATCACTCCGCGCCCGACCGCATCATTCGCGAGTGGACGAATCTGAATCCACGAGAATTGTCGCTGGAAGATTTCATCTATTATGGCGGCTTGATCCACGGTGAAGCTTTGAGCGAATATATCGACAATTTCCGGCGTCGAAAGTTCGACTCCGCCGCCGCGGTTTTCTGGATGTATAACGATTGCTGGCCGACCACTCGAAGCTGGACGATCGTCGATTATCTGCAAAATCGAACGCCTGCTTTTTATCCCGTGCGGCGGTCGTGCGCGCCGGTGAAGCCGGTTGTCGTCCGTGAAGGCAATTGGGTTCGTGTATTGGGTGTCAACGATACGCCCGAAGCGGTGGCGGGAAATTTGCGATACGGACTCTTTACGTTGTCGGGCGAGTATATCCTGGATCGATCCTCGGACGTTATTCTTCCCGCCAATGTCTCGGTGGAACTTGCGCG
Source organism: Phycisphaerae bacterium (assembly GCA_012514125.1). GTDB lineage: Bacteria > Planctomycetota > Phycisphaerae > JAAYCJ01 > JAAYCJ01 > JAAZAW01. The sequence goes on from JAAZAW010000073.1 coordinate 3,776, forward strand.
ATTCGATGCGGCGGAGTGGGACCGCGCCGGCATTGACCGGATCATTGCGTTTGCCATGTTGAGCGATGAGAAAGGTTTGCTTGCCCGCCATCGTCTGGTCCTGCCGCGATTTTGTGAACTCAAGTGGGCGCCCGCCAAGCCGACCGTTCGGCGCGATGGCGAACAGGTGTTCTTTAACAGTTCGACCTTTGCCTGGGGGCTTTGTCTGGACCTTGAAGGTGTTCGGGCGTTGCCGGATAATTTCTTTGATCTCTGGCCGGGGATGGACTACGCGCTGCCCTGGCCGTCGGAACATCCGCTTCCTGAGATTATCAGGATCGGAAATCTCTGTGATTGAGCATCGAGCGAACTTGTCGCAAGGGCATCGACTTGCCGACGCCGTGATGCTTTGACCCATTCGGCAAGCTCAGGGATCACAGGCTAGGCGGTCGATATATTAATGTGTCTAATTATAATAACTATCAGGCCATTTTTGGAGTTCAGTAGCGTTGCTACTGACTTCCGTGATGGTCTCGCGGACCTCCGGGAGTTTGCTGCGGACCTCCGCGATGGTCTCGCGGACTTCCGCATATATGTCGCGGATATCCGCAGTGGCTTTGCGGACTTCAGGGAGTCTTTCGCGGATGTCCGCCCAAGCGTCGCGGACGTCCGGCGCGGGTTCATTGACCGAAGATTTTGATATTTTCTACGACCGTATCACATCACAAGCCTGTTACAGGCGTTCGACGAACCCCGTATCCACTTTGTTGCGGACGTAGTCGGGATGATTGAGGATTTGCAGATGGGCCGGGATCGTGGTTTTGATCGGACCGATCTGGCATTCCTTCAAGGCACGTTTCATGGTGGCGATGGCTTCTTCGCGTGTGGGCTGATGGACGATGAGTTTGCCGATCAGCGAATCGTAGTACGGCGAAATGGTATAGCCCGCGTGCGCATGCGAGTCGAAACGGACGCCGAACCCGCCGGGCGCGATGAAATATTCGATCTTTCCCGGGCAGGGGGCGAAGTTCTTTTCGGGGTTTTCAGCATTGATACGGCATTCGATGGCGTAGCCGTTACGCTGGATGTCCCTTTGCCGCAGGGAGAGTTTTTCGCCGGCGGCGATGCGAATCTGCCATTTAAGCAGATCGATGCCGGTGATCATTTCGGTGACGGGGTGCTCGACCTGGATTCGCGTGTTGGCTTCGATGAAGTAGAATTTTTTTCGTTTATCGACGAGAAATTCGAAGGTTCCGGCGCTGGTATATTTGGCGGTTTTGGCCAATTTCACCGCGGCGGTGCAGATTTCTTCGCGGGACTTGTCGTCGAGAATGGGGCAGGGGGATTCTTCAATGAGTTTTTGATGGCGGCGCTGGAGGCTGCAATCGCGTTCCCAGAGGTGAACGACGTTGCCGAAGTGGTCGGCGAGAACCTGCACTTCGACGTGGCGGGGCTGTTCGATGAATTTCTCGAGGTAGAGCGTTCCATCTTTGAAGGCGTTCTCGGCTTCGGTCTGGGCGGAACGAAAACTTGATCGCAAGGTGGCTTCATTATTGGCGACGCGCATGCCTCGCCCGCCGCCGCCTGACGCGGCTTTGATGATCACGGGATAGCCGATTTCTGCCGCCATTTTTACGGCGGTGTCTTCATCGGGAACGGCGCCTTCGGAGCCTGGAACGGTTCGAACACCGGCTTTTTTGGCGAGTTTTCGGGCGGCCACCTTATCGCCGAGAGATCGCATGGATTCGACGGTGGGTCCGATGAATTCGATCTTGCACGAACGGCAGATTTCTGCAAAGTGGGCATTTTCCGCCAGGAACCCATAGCCTGGATGGATGGCTTCGACATTTCCGACCTCGGCGGCGGAGATGATTCGCGGGATGTTCAGATACGATTCGCCGGGGTTCGCCGGTCCGATGCAGATGGCTTTATCGGCCAGATGCAGATAGGGGGCGTGTTGATCGGCCTGACTGTAAACCGCGACGGTTTCGATCCCCAGTTCTTTACAGGCACGGATAATACGCAAGGCAATTTCGCCGCGATTCGCGATAAGAATTCGTGTAAACAATGCGGTGACTCCTTCTTATGAACAGTCGTGATGCTTTTGGCGTCTTTTCCTGAAAGATGCCGGCAAAAAGACTGTGATTTTTTATGATATAAGTAGTTAATCCGGTTTGATCTGGAACAGCGGCTGACCGAATTCGACGGCCTGGGCGTTCTGTACCAGAACTTTTTGAATCGTCCCGGAAGTTTCGGCTTTGATTTCGTTCATGACTTTCATCGCTTCGACGATGCAGACGACGGTATCGGCATGGACATGATCGCCGACACGGACGAAAGGTTCGGAATCGGGCGAGGGGGCGGCATAGAAGGTTCCAACCATGGGGGAGTTGATCGTCTCGCCGGGTTCTTCTGCCGGTTTGGCGGCAGGAGCGGCGGCGGGTGCGGCGGCTTGTGGTGTCGCTATCTGGAGGGGAGCGGGCATGGCCGGCGCAAGGGTCATTGGGGCATCGACGGGTGCCGAACCGCGTTTGAGGAGAAGCCGGGTTTCGCCTTCTATGATTCTTACCTCGGTAAGTTCATTTTCTTTCATCAAGCCAATCAAATCGCGAATGTGTTGGATTTCCATGTTTTTGTTTTTCCTGTTTTTCAAAAATCGTTAACGGATCACCTGTTCAGGGGCCTTGGGCAGGCTGGAGAGGACCTTGAAGCCCGTATCGGTAATCAGGACGTCGTCTTCGATCCTGACGCCGCCTTTTCCGGGGATGTAAATTCCCGGTTCGACGGTAACGATCATTCCGGGTGTCAAAAGTTGTTTTGACTTTCCGGATAACGTCGGTGCTTCGTGAACCTCAAGTCCAAAGCCATGTCCCAGACCATGGTTAAAATAGCGACCGAATTTTGCCCGGTCGATGATCTTTCGAGCCACGCCATCTACCTGGTCGGCAGGAATGCCCGGCTTGATCGCGTCGATGGCGGCAAGCTGAGCCTCAAGGCAGACCGAGTACATGGTTTTAAAGTAAGGCGGCATTTTACCGAGGTAGACGGTGCGCGTCAAGTCGGAGCAATAGCTATCTGCAAGGGCGCCGAAGTCGAAAATAATGGGTTTTCCCGCGGTGATTTTCTGTTGAGAGGTTCGGGCGTGAGGCTTGGCGGCGTTCGGGCCGCAGGCAACGATAATTTCGAAAGAGGCTTTTTCGGCGCCCAGGGCACGCATGCGGTATTCGAGTTCGGCGGCAACTTCGTTTTCGGTTCGACCGGGTTCAAGATCGTCTAAAAGATCGAGAAAGGCGGCTTCGGCAATGGCCAGGGCCTTTTTGATCCGGACCAGTTCCTCGGCGGTCTTAATTTGGCGCATGTCGTGGATGGGTTTGGCGGAAAGGGTCTTGAATTTCGTTTTTTTGCAGGTGGTATCGAGTCGTTTCTTGAGGCTCAGGGTAATTTCTTCAGCAAAAAGCCCCACTGACGGCAGGGCGAATTTGTCGAGGATTCCGGCCAGACAATCGACGATAGGACCGGTGCGAACGACGATACGCGACTGGGGCGATTCTTCCCGGGCCTGAAGGTCGTATCGTCCGTCGGTGATGAGCAGAGTTTTTTCAGGGGTAAGCAGGGCGAAGCTGTCGTGGCCGGTAAAGTTGGTAAAATAAAAAATATTCGGCTGGGTGGTCAGCAGGACGCCCGAGAGCGGAGCGATGTTCGCATCGGCGAATAAATTACGAATCCGTTGCGTATGAATATTTTTGACGGCCATAAATTTTGTTCCTTTTTAGGCGAAATATGTTTTATTAAGTGTAACAGGGTTGAAGGGGGATGTCGATAAAAGAAGAAAAATCAGGAAAAAGAAATAATGGGACGGATTATCGGGATCGATTATGGAACAAAGCGAATCGGGTTGGCGATCGGCGAGATGGTAACGCAGATTGCCATGCCCTGGAAAATTCTGCCCGGACGAGACGATCCGGCGGTGGATGCGGAGATTGTTTATAAACTATTGATGGCGGAGGGAGAGAAAGCGGAGTTATTCGTGGTGGGGCTGCCGAAAAATATGGATGGGACGGAAGGTCCGCAAGCGGAAATTTGCCGGAAATTCGGCGAGCATCTATCGGCGGTTTCGGGAATAGAGGTGGTCTATCAGGATGAGCGGTTAAGTTCATTTACCGCCGAGAGAAAATTCGGACTGACCTTGCGTGAACGAATGAAAGATCGTCGCAACAAACCAGCGAAAAAAAAGAAACCCATCGATGCCGTAGCGGCAGCGGTGATTCTGGAGAGTTATTTACAAGGACTGGGACGCTAAGTGCCGTTTTCAAAATAAGAAAGTAACAGAGCAAAAACAACTTTGTCATGGGCTGGTGTGATCGGATAATGACGGAAAAAGTTTGATCCGCCCCGAATCTTTTCGCCCTTCAATTGCGAAAGGCAGTGCTGAGGCATACTGAGGCGTTGCCTGAATTTCATTTTGAAAAGATACGAGAATTTCAAAAAACCCTTGATTATAATTGTAATAATCAATATGCTCGCGGTTTGGATAAAACCAAAGTATTTGATATTACTGATAATGGTTTTGGCTATTTTATAAGGAGTTTTGAAATGGCAGTGAAAGTAGGTATTAATGGTTTCGGTCGTATCGGACGACTGGTTTTCCGTGTTCTTGCGAGCCGTCCGAGCGAATTTGACGTTGTGGCGATCAACGATATGTTCGACGCCGATATGCTGGGTTATATGCTCAAATATGATTCCACGCAGGGCAGATTTGAAGGTACGGTTGAAGTCAAAGGCACGAGCCTGATCGTCAACGGTAAGGAAATTCCGATTTTGTGCGAAAGAGATCCGAGCAAGCTCCCCTGGGGCCAGCTCAAGGCTGATGTGGTTCTTGAATCGACTGGTCGATTCACCAATCGCGCCGCTGAAGGCAAACCCGGTTATGACAGCCACCTGACCGCCGGCGCCAAAAAGGTCATTCTCTCGGCTCCTGCGAAAGATGCTCCGGATGCGACCATCGTTCTTGGTGTCAACGACGACCAGTTGACCGCTGAAATGAAGACGATTTCCAACGCATCGTGCACCACGAACTCGCTGGCTCCGGTGTGCAAGGTTCTGCAGGAAAAAATCGGCATCGTCAAAGGTCTGATGACGACGGTTCACGCTTACACCAATGACCAGGCCATTCTGGATATGCCCTACAAGGACAAACGTCGCGGTCGTGCCGCAGCGGTCAATACCGTTCCGAGCACTACCGGTGCCGCTAAGGCGCTGGGTGAAGTCATTCCGAGCCTCAAGGGCAAGCTGCACGGTTATTCTCTGCGTATTCCGGTTCCGACCGGTTCGATCACCGATCTGACCTTCGTCGCCAGCCGTAAAGTAACCGCGGCGGAAATTAACGACATCATCAAGGAAGCTGCTGCTGCCGGTCCGATGAAGGGAATTATCGAATATGTTGCTGAACCGATCGTTTCCAGTGACATCGTTCACAACCCGCACAGCTCGATCTTCGATGCGACCAATACCATGGTCATCGCCGATGATATGGTCAAGGTCACGATGTGGTATGACAACGAATGGGGTTATTCCAATCGTACAGCCGACCTCATCAAGAAGGTTGCCACCATATAAGTTAATTTTTGAAAATTGGGAAAAAGAAAAGGCCGTCCATTCGGGCGGCCTTTTTTATGATACCTTTTTGCGGAAAATCATATTCGACGTTTTTTCGAAATCAGCCAGCTACCCAGCAGTATCATGCCGAGAGTCATCGGTTCGGGTACCACACCAGGCCGAAGGATGTGATAGTCCACAGAACCATTAGCTGAGGATGCGATGGGATCGATGTCGTTAGGGACAAAGCCCTTTATAACGTCGCTGGTGTTGTTGTAATTGTAGGCGTAATTTTTTCCGCCATTTTTGGCATAGAAATCACCCCAGACAGGGGCTCGAGTACTCCAGAAAGTCCAAGTCATACTATATACATCTTTGCCGATTGAATTGAACCGAATACCATAGATATTTTCCGGCATGCCATCATTTCCTGGCTTTTCGGTATGAGTTTTGACGCTCTCTAACGTTGCTCCGGTCAGACCGTCAAGATCGGTGAGAGCGAAATCGGTATCGGTTTCGATGATGATATGAGAGATGCCGGATTTATCTCCATCGTGACTGAAAGTATAGGTATATTTCCATGGATAACCTGGATGGCTTGTGTCTTCGTTCGTTATCTCCCATGTGATACTAATTCCATTTACTTCGTGCGCGGGGGCTAATGTCACGATATCCCGATTTCGAAGCTCATACTGCCTGAAATAGTTTATTGACATTAAAGTACCGCGCATTCAATAAGTCAATTCCGTATTAA
>JAAZAW010000074.1 GCA_012514125.1 Phycisphaerae bacterium
AAAGATGGATTCCTGCCTGCGCGGGAATGACAAAAGGGGGAGGGTCATTTCAAGATCATCGGGGAATATGCGCAGCACGATCCGGTTTCTTCACTTCTTGTCTTCTCAATTTCTCAGCTTCTAGTCTTCTTAACTTCTGCCTTCCTTACCCCACAATGGTCGCTGAGACCGTTTCGCTCCAGGGGCCGCGTGTGCCATCGGTTTTTAGCCAGCGGGCCAGGTAATGCGCGGTCTTGCCGATTTGGCTGCCGGGCCATTCGGCCAGATACGGCGTGGATGGGTCCATCGCCAGGAAGCGGTAGGCCGAGGCGTCGGCGGCTTCACCCGCAGCCGTGACGGCGACCCAGATTTCGCAGCCCAGAACACCATGCGGTTTCGCGCGGCGGGTGGGGGTGGTGGCTTCGATAAAATGTACGGTGTGGCGCAGCCGATGGCCGGTGTCGATCCGCACGAGCGGGCAGGTGGCTTCGTTGCTCGCGGCGGTGCTGGCGGAACCATTTCGCCGCGCGAGTCCGAGCCTGACACGCAAAGCATCGGTGGTGGCGGGGTTTGCCTGAATCTGTCGCACGATGGGGCGAATCATCTTTTTCATCGCATCTTTGGCGGTGTCTCTGGTACGCCTCGCAGCGCGAGCGGCGTTGACGGCGGCGGTGTGTGCCGAGAGCGCGGTTTGATATTCCTGAGCCGCCGCTTCAAGGGCAGCGCGGTCCGCCGCCGAGAGGCCCGGCAATTGGGCATGGTCGTTCAATGCCGTCAGAAAAGCCGTCATCCACTGTGAAAGTTCCCGATCCAGCTTAGGCAGATAATCGCTCATCGCATCCTCCCGGAAAATTGTGTTATCCACGGGAAAAACAAAATTTCCTTGAGGGAAAATAAAAATTACCCTGGGATAAATGATTTTTACTTGGGGTAAAATTAAATTTCCCCGGGGCAAAATGATATTTACCAAGGAGCCGGCGACTGGCTCCCTTCCGCTGGGATGCGGAGGAAAGGTGGTGGAGAGGGGTTTACTTTTGATGTTGAGTTACTCCGTTCCGAGTTTCAGGGCTGAACGTCGAACATTTAATACTAATTCCATTTACTTCGTGCGTGGGGGCTAATGTCACGATATCCCGATTTCGAAGCTCATACTGCCTGAAATAGTTTATTGACATTAAAGTACCGCGCATTCAATAAGTCAATTCCGTATAACGTGCTCTGTTGAAAACAAACGTTGACTCGGACCCTGAGCCTGCCGAAGGGTCGCTAGAGTGCGGAAATGATCCAGAAAAAGACCCTTCGGCAGGCTCAGGGTCCGGAACTTGGCGGTTTCAACAAGATGATTTCAACAGAGTATGTTCGATGTTCATTTTCTTTTTTCCATCCCCGTAAAAAAAGAGGATGGGGTCCACGGGGGTGTCGTTTCAATGAGGTGTGGACCCCGATCGTAATTTAATAAAAGCCGTCAGCGAATCTTATGACGATGAACTTTTTTATGAATAATCAGGACTGTGGCGTCATGTCACAAAACCGTCTCAACGTTGAATCGGGCCCCTCGTGATGTCGTCGTCTTCGCTGGTTGGGGCCGATTCATTTTCTAACTGATCCTGCTGCCGTATCGTGAACAACTGTGCTTACTGCTTGAACTCATAGGCGCCGATATCCCAGGCGCCGCCGAGCGGTCGCTTTGTGGATTCGAGGTCCTTGCGGATGTCGATTCCGTGAATGCTCTGGAACCGGTCGAAGACCTGGCTTGTCAAGCCTTTGTTAATTGCCGGGCTGGAACTCTGGAGATGGAAATCATCGGCGGCTGGGTTGACAAACTTCGGATCGGCGTTGAGGCAGTTGGTGGCTTTGCCGGTGGCTGACTGGAAACTTCCCAGGGTGTATTTGGTGCTGCCCCAGCGGATGCGAACATCCTGGCCGTTCTGGTAGAAGAGGCCATTTTTCATCCACGAGTTGTTGGGTGAATTCTCGATGTAAACGTGCTGGCAGTTTGCTTCGGTGACGTTGGCGATGATGTTGTTTTCCATGTAGAGGGCGTTGGGGCCCGGGCTGTTGATGCCGGCATCGACGTTGTAGATGGTGTTGTTCACGATGTAGTGTTTGGGTACGCCGACGAGCATGATGCCCGCGTTCGACCATCCGGAGTTCGGCGCGAAAAAGCCCGTGCCGTCGTTGGCGTGGTGAATATCATGGATGACGTTTCCGACAATGAAGGCTTCCTGGCCGGTGCCGCCGCTGGAACTCATCGCCGCGACGCCGAAGGTGCAATCATAGATGTGATTGAAAATAATCCAGAGCCGTTCGGGGCCGTACTGGAAGCCCATGCCTTTGCTGGGCGACCAGCTCGTGTTGATGACGTCGTGAACGGTGTTTTGTGAAAAGACGCTGTCTACGGATTCCTTGCTCCAGATGCCCGCCTGTCGGGTTCTGTACACATGGTTTCGTCCGACGTAGATATGATGGACGGTAGACATTTGCGATCGGCTGCCTGCGAGGATCTGGATGCCGCTGCCGCTGGTGTTGTAGATTTCGTTGTCGAGGATCCAGCAGTAGGAGACCCCGGCGTTGACCGCGATACCGGTGGCATCTTCATCGGTGGTCGAATTGATGTTGCCTTTGTCGTAGACTTTGTTCTTGTAAACCACGATGTTTTTCACCGGATCGCCGGAGAAGCTCGCCACGTTCAGTCCCAGGCCGCCGCCGCCGTGAATGTTGCAGAATCGCAGTGCGGCGTTGCTGATAGGAGCGCCCGTGGACCATGTCAGACCGGCGGAACTCATATCGAAGTTTTCACCGATGATGTAACTGCCGCGTAATCGGACACCGCCGCTGAGGATGGGTTTTTTGCCGGTGCTCGGACCGCGGAAGATGACCGGAGCGGTCTTTGTGCCGTTTCCGCACATCGCGAGGATGCCTGCGCTGTAGGGTCCGCCGTGAATTTCCACTACGCTGCCCGCTTTGAGATAGTCGGTGGGAATGGTGCGTCGGGGCCGGTCTTTGGTTCCAAAGGGGTTGTTGGAGTCGGTGGCGTTGGAACTGGTGTTATCGACATAGTGGGTGTAGGGGCCGTCGCCGGCGTTGCGATAGGCTTCGGGACCGTTGCCGAAATCATACTTGGCTGTCGCGTACATGTGGTGAGTCTGGGTGATGCCGAATTCCGGCGCGGGGATACCGATGGGGGGGACAAATTCATCGTCATCGATTGGCGGCAGGGGGACCGATTCGACCTGGATCGAAATGATGGCCGGTAAGCTGTCGGTCGTGCCGTCGCTGGCTTTGAAGGAGAAGCTATCGCTGCCGGTGTATCCATTATTGGGGATATAAATCAGATTGGGTGCCGTGCCTGTAAGTGTGCCGTTTGCCGGCTGGGTCACGACGGCGTAGGTTAGCGTATCGCCGTCGGGATCGGTAGCGGAGAGGGTCAGATTGATCGAGGTGTCCATCGCGGTGGTCAGCGAAGCCTGGGTTGCCACGGGAGTTTGATTTTGCTTCGGAGGCTGATCCGGTGTTACCGCGTCGTATCGTTGGCTTGGGGTGTTGAGCTTGACGTTTTCATACGTTCGGTTTTGGGGTTTGAAGGTATACTGACTCGTGGGTGTTGGTGTGATGGTTCCGGACCATCCGTAGGGGACTCTAAAGGAATAATACCCGCTCGCATCGGTGGTGTAAGTGAGATTGTTATAGCTGCATTTGACGACGATTCCCGGGACAACCTTGTCGGATGCGTCGTAGATTTGGCCTGAAATCTTTTTGACTCCTGTGGATGTCAAAGTGGCTTTGTAATTGGCCTTTTTGTCGTTTATCGAGGCTTCAATGGTTACAGGTGTATCAGTGGTCACACCTGCCGGAGCCTGATATTCGCCGGCTTCGATGATACCGACATTTTCAAGCACCATCCAGGTCGCTTCGTTTGTCACATCGGCGGTGGTTTCATCGTCGTAGGTGGCGGTCGCGGTGAAGGTCACGGTTTCGCCTTCGCCAATGACGTCAGGACCTTCGACGATCAACGCCGTGAGCGTTTTGGATGGAATTGGATCGACAGGTTTGACGGTCAGGGTGATGACTTTGCTGAATTTGAGTGTTGTACCGTTGACGGTGTAATTGGCCATGAGGGTGGTCAGCGTTTCTTCCGTGATGTTCGACGGTGCTGTAAAGATGCCGGGTTGGCCGAAGGTTCCCGGGCCGCCATAGACCGACCAGATCGCTTGGGCAGTAACATCGGTAGTTTCGCCGTCTTTACTCGTTGCGATCAGCGTAAATGTCGCTTCGTTACCTGCTTCGACAGTGTCCGGGCCGTCGATTTTGAGCGTCGGAAGGTGTCCGATTTTTTTCGCGATCGTGATCGACTTGTTTGCCTTTCGCGTAATACCGTCTTGCGTTAACGATACTTCGAGCGTTACGGGTGTTTCTTCGGCCACGGTTTCAGGCGCGGAGTAGAACCCGATATCGCTGATGGTTCCCGGACCTTCTGCGATGGACCAGGTCAGATCGGTGAACACCTGCATGGTGCTGCCGTCTTCATAGGTCGCCACGACACCGAAATAATTCGTGCCGCCTTCTTCGATGGTGTTAGGCCCCGTGATGGTTATTTCCTTCAGGATCTGGTCGCCGATGACCGATGGAATTCCGGTACAGCCCGGGGTCATGGCCATACCGATCAAACAAACACTAGATACCACCTGGAGCCATATCGATGATGCAAATTTCATTTTGCGTTGAGCACTCCTCAACATTTTCCGATTCAAAAACGTCATACAGGTCTCCTAAAAAAAACTTTTTTAACAAAGTGTCCTTTCAGACACACACACGCCTTTCAAAAATTTCCATGCGTTGCGCATGTAAAAAGTACGGCATTCAGGTAGGAGAATTTATGAGGTTCTCAGGAGTCTATTTGTGACTCCTGTGTAGCTTTTTCAGGTGGTCCATCTCGTAGCAGAGAAAAATTGGCGCTACTGCCTCGCCACAGTTGCTTTGCCTTTATTTGAGGTAGTATCGACAATGTCCGAGAAAAACTTTAATCTCTGCATAGAACCCCATATTATGACGACCCGATGGTGCGGAGTTTAACTTATAAGTTTTTATTCTTCAATGTATAGATGTAAAAATATTTTAATAAATTTCGCGAGGTTTACGGAACCTGATCGCTTTGACAGGTTTGGGGGAGCGAGTTTTTGTCTTTTATTTATGAAAAAAGGTCTTGAGGCGGGAGAGGTAAAGTTTTTTGATTATTGGGCGGGGCGATTTGGGTAGTCCGGTCAGGTTGGGGGATGGCGAGGCGAGAGTTCAGTTTGAATTTGCAGAGAAAGACAAAATCTGTTGTGCTTTGGAAAAATCCATTTCTCATATTCGTTATTATCTGTAAAATATGAAATTTCAGGTTTTATAAAGGATATGTGAAGTGAATATAGAACCCAACATGAAAAATTATGATGCTGCCTGTCGTGAAAATAAGCTCGAAGTGCCGGAGTATTTTAATTACACCGTCGATATTTTCGAAAAACACGCTCGTGAGCGTGGAGATAAAGTCGCGTTGATGCTTGGCGGTGCCGATGGAACCACCTACGAAAAATATACCTTCGAACAATTGAGCCGCATGGTCAATCAATATTGCCATGTTTTTCATAAGCTCGGTCTTCGCAAGGGTGATCGTGTTCTGGTGCTGATGGGTTGGCGATATGAATGGCATGTGACGATGCTGGCGATGATCAAACTTGGTATTATCGCCATTCCCACGACAACACAATCGCGTCCCCGAGATTTGCTCTATCGGTTCGATGCGTCAAATTCAGTGGGGATCATCTGCTCTCCGGATCTGATGGAGGTGGTCGATTCCATGTCTCCTCAAAGCAAAACCCTGCGGTATAAAATGGTGGTCGGTTTATCAGGCTCGGCAAAAAATGGCTGGATGGATTTTACCTCGGCTGCCCGGAACGAGTCTGAAGAATTTTCAGGCAATGAAAAAACACGCAGCGACGAGGGCATGTTGATCTATTTCACTTCCGGGACGGTGGCCTATCCGAAGATGACTCTTCATACGCAGGCGTCTTACGGTATCGGTCATACCCTCACCGCCACCTTGTGGCAGGACCTCAAACCTGAAGATATCCACTGGACCATGACCGACACCGGCTGGGCCAAAGCCGCCTGGGGGTGCTTTTTCGGACAATGGATGGTCGGTGCAACGATTTTTATCAGTACGGCCCCGAAATTTGAACCGCAAAAAACGTTGCTAACAATTGCGAACGCCGGTATCACGACGTTTTGCGCGCCTCCGACGGTTTATCGAATTCTTGTTCGCGAAGAATTGAGCCAATATAATCTCCGGTCCATTCGCCACTGCGTCAGTGCCGGTGAGCCTTTGAATCCTGAAGTCATTCGAATCTGGAAAGACGCCACCGGTTGCGACATTTACGACGGTTATGGTCAAACCGAAACGGTCAACATGATCGCCAACTTCCGATGTCTGCCCATCAAGCCCGGTTCAATGGGAAAAGCCGTCCCGGGTTTCGATGTTTTGGTTGTCGATGAAGATGGAAAAGAACAACCTTTCGGACATGAAGGATATATCGCGATTCGAGTCAACCCCCATCGTCCGGTGGGTTTGTTCGCTGGTTATGTCAACGATTCCGAATCCATGGCAACTTCGTTCCGCGGCGATTTGTATTACACCGGCGATAAAGCCTATAAAGACAGTGACGGTTATTTCTGGTTCCTCGGCCGTGCCGACGACGTCATCATTACCTCTGGGTATCGTATCGGTCCTTTCGAAATCGAAAGCGCGCTGCTGGAGCATCCCGCCGTCAAAGAATCCGCCGTCGTTGCAAGCCCGCACGAATTACGCGGCGAGGTCGTCAAAGCTTTTATCATTTTGAATCAGGGCAACGAGCCATCGCCCTCGCTTGTGCTCGAACTTCAGAATCATGTCAAATCCATCACCGCGCCTTACAAATATCCGCGGCTGATTGAATTCGTTAAGGAACTTCCCAAAACCGTTAGCGGTAAGATTAAACGCGGCGAACTAAAACGTCGGGAATGGTCTGCCGTCAAAATCCAACCGGTTCGACTCATCAAACGCCGCCATTATCGTCGAACCTATAAGCGTTTCGGCCTGATGGGTTTGCTTGAAGGTATCCGTCGTAACTGGTTCAATGCCGTCAAATACAAACGAGCGTAACCCTGTGAATTTAAGGAGTGCGACATGCCTTCAAAGGATTGGGCGCCGGGTTGGAAGGTGCGATGCCTGAAATGTGGTTTTACCGAAGATTGGGGCAAATAGGGTATCCGCATCGCGGGTGCGGGTAAGAAATATACTTTGGGCTGGTGTTCTCGATGTCGCTGGATTCGATGCCATGTCATCGAAAAATCAAAAAGCCAGACCAGAGACTCTTGTTAAAACAACAATGGCGACAACCGCTTTTAAACAGTTCTCGCCATTTGTGTTCAACGACAAAGCGTTTAAAGTCCGCCAATGAGATTCTGAAGGAACTGCGTGATCTGATCGATATTCGCAGCTACACCAAAGGCTCCAGCCAAAATGCCGGTGTTTACAATCGTTCCCGTGATGTTATTTGCAACAGCAAAAACATTGGCGGCTGCACAACCCGACATACCGATCATTCCTGCTAAAAAACCTGAAAACAGCATGAATTTCTTCACTGCAAGTTACCTCCAAAAAAATGTTTTTAAAATGACTCCTCTATTGTCCCGGCGCATAAGAATGTGTCAAGTAAAAATGAATGTGAATCATCAGGGAACGTTTATGCCTGTAGTATTGCCGAACCAGGGCAATCGCATGAAAATTTTCCGGTTCATTCTTTCACGGTGAATCTCAGCACCGTCAGGAGATAATCCCGCTGATAAGCCAGGCTATAAGTTGGAATTTATAAGTTAGCAAAACGTTGTTTGGCTTAGATTGCTGAGTCTGTGATTTCCGACCCAAAGCCCGACAGGGGGGCCGAATGCCGATTTTCGGGAAAATAAGCAATCCTAAAAACCATAAGCACTTTATTTGAATGAAGATAAGAACGAAAAATGTTTTTATTTTTGTCGATGTGACCTGGGCAGGAACCTTGAAAGATGAAAACTCGGTGCAATTTTCATGTATTTGCATCTAATTTCATGTTTTTTTCATGTCGGACCCCGGATATTC
>JAAZAW010000075.1 GCA_012514125.1 Phycisphaerae bacterium
ATGCGCGGTACTTTAATGTCAATAAACTATTTCAGGCAGTATGAGCTTCGAAATCGGGATATCGTGACATTAGCCCCCGCGCACGAAGTAAATGGAATTAGTATAAGATATACCCCCGGCTTGATAAATAGGATACCACAGATTTTGAGAAAAGAATATAAAGCGAAATTCACGAAATTATACACTCTTGACTTGATTTGGCCGTGATTTACTTTTCTGTGCAGGGCGGTTATAAACCCGCTGTCGTCAAACAAAAAGGGGGCACTACTTTTGGTATTAACTTCTCCGGCTTCCTTGACTTCCCCATTCCCATCGGTACACTGAACCAAAACGAAGGAATAAATCATGACAACACTGGCTATCAACAACATAAAACTCATCGACTCCGGAAACCTCGCCAACGTTTTGGTTCGCGACGGTATCGTCACCGAGATTCTCGATACAAATCAACCCTGCCTCGCCGATACAACCTTTGACGGTGGGGGCCTTTATCTTTGCCCGGGCTTTTTTGATCTTCACATCCACGGCGCAGGCGGCGGAACGGTCCTGCGAAGTTCCTCCCGCGATCTTGAAACCATCTCGAAGACCGTTACCCGTTTCGGAACTACCCGTTTCCTCGCCACCACCTGTTTCGAAGCCGGTGGCAATAACCAATGTCTTAAACGCGCCGCCGACGCTTGCGGAAAATCTCTCGGCGGCGCAAAAATCGCAGGCCTTTATCTCGAAGGTCCGTTTATCAACCCGCTGCGAAAGGGCATGATCCCGTCTGAATTTATCACCCAACCCAACGAAGATCTCCTGAACCAGATCTTCGATCTGACCGGACCACATCTGAAAATGATGACCGTCGCCCCCGAACTCCCCGGTGCCCATGCACTCATCGAAAAACTTCTCGATCGCGGCGTCACCGTTTCCTTCGGCCATTCCGACGCGGACTACGACCAGACGCTCGCCGGTATCGCCGCCGGTATTACCCACGCCACCCACCTTTTCAACGGCATGCGGCCAATCCACCATCGCGACCCCGGCCCAATTCCCGCGCTTCTCCAAAACGATAAAATCACCCTCGAACTCATCTCCGATGGTGCTCATGTTTCTCCGCCCATTGCAAAACTTATCTCAAAACTCATTCCCCCCGAACGGCTATGCCTCATTACCGACGGTCTGGAACTTCTGGGTCTGCCCGACGGCGTTTTCGACCACAAAGGCCGTACCGTCCACGCCCGCAACGGCTCGGTCCGCCATGGCGACGGCTCTTTGGTCGGAACCACCCTGGGTCAATCCCAGCTCCTTTCCCGCTTCGCCCAGTTCACGGGCTGGGGGATTGAACAGGCTGTTCGAGCGGCTTCGATCACGCCCAAAGCTGCTATTGGGCAGGCCGATCCTGCCGACCCGCTGATTCAGGTCGGTCAGATCGCAGATTTGGTTCTTGCAAAGATCGAAGATGATACCCTGGTTGTTCAAAAAACGTTTGTCGACGGACAGGTGGTTTTTGAACGAAAATAATTTGTAATGTCATTCAAATTTTTTTACATTAGTAAAATGGGCTGCGCCCATTATCTTGTCTTTCAATATTTTTTACATTTTTCAGCATGAAGAAACGATATGAATAAAAATAATAACACGTGTTTGTTGCTTTTGGCTATTTCCCTTTTTCTTTCAGGCTGCTGTTCGACTAATCGCGAAACGGTTTATCAGGTTTCCACGATCGATGCGTTACTTCAAGGTCTTTATGACGGTCAAACCACTATTTATACTTTGAAACGTCATGGCGACTTTGGTCTGGGCACCTTTCATGCTCTTGACGGCGAAATGATCGTCCTTGACGGCAGGGTTTATCAAATCCGTGCCGACGGTGTTGCCTATCTTGCCGATGATGACGATACTTCGCCTTTTGCCGCGGTAACCTTTTTTTCAGCCGACAGGACCCTGGCCTTGCCGACCGTGACCGATCTTTCGGGGCTGGTGACTGCTCTGGACAACGCTCTGGATACCCCGAACATTTTTTACGCGGTAAGAGTTGATGGGCACTTCAGTTACATAAAAACCCGCAGTGTTCCCAAGCAGCAAAAGCCTTATTCGCCCCTTGTTGAGGTTGCTAAAGATCAGCCCACCTTCGAATTCAACAACGTCCGAGGCACCATCATTGGTCTGCGTTGTCCCCGATTTGTCAAAGGGCTTAACGTTCCTGAATGGCATTTTCATTTTATTACTAAAGATCGTCTGGCAGGGGGACACCTTCTCGAAGTTCGTTTCGAAGGTTCGGAGGTGCTTGCCCAGATCGATCGTACCTCAGAATTCCATCTGGTCCTGCCCAATTCGCCGGAATTTTATCACCTGGACACCGATCGGGACCTTCAGGACGAGCTGGAGCGGGTGGAACAATAAAATCGTCTTGCTCGGTACAGTTTTCATAAGTAACAGATGCGTTTTGACTCAATATTGTCGTCGTTTCGGTAGACTCACAGGTCGGAAATTCGATGTTTTTTACATGATGGAGAATTAAACCAAAAGCATATGAGAAACAGGGCAATCGCATGAAAATTTTCGATTCATTCTTTTAGGGTGAATCCCAGCACCTTCAGGAGATAATCCCGCTGGCAACCAGGTTGTAAACTACAAAGATAAGTTAAAAGTTAATAAAACGTTGTTTGACTTCGATTGCTGAGTCTGTGATTTCTGACCCAAAGCCCGCCCGGGTGGCCGAATGCAAATTTTCGGGGAAATAAGCAATCCCAAAATACATAAGCGCTTTATTTGACTGAAGATAAGAACGAAAAATGTTTTTATTTTTGTCGATTTGACTTGGGTAAGAATTTTGAAAGATGAAAACTGGCGGCTATTTTCATGAATTTGCATCTAATTTCATGTTTTTTTCATGTCGAACCCCGGAAATTCGAGAGATAGCGGGGGTGCCATGGAAATCTCTATAAAAATCTCTGATTTTGGGTGAAAAAGGGGCGATGAAAATTCGCCGTTATTTTACAGTAAATTGCCTCAAATTTTGCAAATCTGACAGTGATGATGTTTTATATCAAGTATAAGTATTAAAAAAATTAAAATTGTCATTCCGGAAATTTCGCCCCGACACCCCAAAAAGCGAAAAAGTCGATCGTCAAAACGAAAAAGA
>JAAZAW010000076.1 GCA_012514125.1 Phycisphaerae bacterium
AAGTCAATTCCGTATTATATGCTTCGCAGCAACATTACGGAAAATGTAGTGAAGACTTTTTAAAAAAAACCGCACTGGGGATATCAAGAACACGGTTTTTTTCTCACAACTGCGGAAGTTGGGTTAACTTTGACCTATCGTGGCTCTGCACCAGAAACGCCCCGTGCGCAGTGACCGAAAGTAGCGTCACCAGCATGTTTTCAACTCTTGAATCTTTCAATTAAAATAAAGATTCATACAACGAAAATAATTTGCCCTCTCCCATAACGTGCGGTAATTTATGCCGGGATATGGAATTGGAATTGTTTAAAAGGACAAACTGATGCTAACTGAAAATTTTCTGCTCGATACTCAGACTGCGGTGACGCTTTACCATCGCTATGCGAAAGATTTACCGATCATCGATTATCATTGCCACTTACCACCTCAACAGATCGCCCAAAATCATCGTTTCAGAAATCTCACCGATATCTGGCTGGGCGGCGACCATTACAAATGGCGGCTCATGCGAACCAACGGCATCGATGAAAAATATATCACGGGCGACGCAAGCGATTGGGAAAAATTCGAAAAATGGGCCCAAACCGTTCCACGAACCTTGCGAAATCCGATGTATCATTGGACACATCTGGAACTTAATCGCCCCTTTGGAATTTCAGATCGGCTCCTGAACCCGCAAACCGCCAAGAGCATCTGGGACGAATGTAATGCCAAACTCGCCACGCCCGAATTTTTCGCCCGTGGCCTCATGAAGCAAATGAACGTGGTCCTGGTTTGCACAACGGACGATCCCGTCGATACACTCGAATACCACCAGGCGATCGCCGACGATCCATCCTTCGACATTCAGGTCCTGCCCACCTGGCGGCCCGATAAAGGCATGGCCGTCGAATCGCCTGCGACCTTCAATGCCTGGGTCGATAAACTTGCTGAAAGGGCGAACGTGGAGGTGAAGGATTTTACCTCCTATCTTGATGCGATTCGCGTCCGGCATGACTTTTTCCATCGAATGGGCTGCCGCCTGAGCGACCACGGAATTGAAACCGTCTATGCCGAAGACTACACCGACAATGAAATCGCTGCGATTTTCAACAAAATTCGCGGCGGAAAAAATCTCAACGGCGACGAAATCCTCAAGTTCAAATCCGCCATGCTGTACCATTTCGCGATCATGGATCACGAACGCGACTGGACCCAGCAAATTCACTACGGAGCCATGCGAAACAACAACACCCGCATGTTCAAAATACTCGGTCCGGACACCGGTTTTGATTCCATCGGCGATTGCCCCGTGGCAAAACCCCTGAGCCGTTTCCTCGACCGGCTGGATTACACCAACCAACTGCCCAAGACGATTCTCTATAATCTCAACCCCCGCGACAACGAACTCATCGCCACAATGCTCGGCAACTTCCAAGGCCCCGGAGTCCCGGGTAAAATCCAGTTCGGCAGCGGCTGGTGGTTCCTCGATCAACTCGACGGTATGACACGCCAGATCGAAGCGCTCTCCCAGCTCGGAATGCTCAGCGCCTTTGTCGGCATGTTGACTGATTCCCGATCGTTTTTATCCTACACACGCCATGAATATTTCCGCCGCTTGCTTTGCTCGATTCTAGGTCGGGATATGGAACGCGGCCTTGTACCCAACAACATGGACATGATCGGCCAAATGGTCGCGGACATCTCCTATCACAACGCGGCCCGATATTTCGGCTTCAATCTGCCCGAATAAATTTTCATCGATATCCGAAGGGTTCAGGAAGAAAATTAGCCGCAAGATTTTCATGCGAGCCAGTGAATTAATCTGAGGCTTGAGCTTATCGTCCGGGCATGATACAGTTAAAATGCTATCATAACGGAGAAAGTCGGTATATTTTTAACGAAAGGGGTGGAACATGGTAAAAACCCTGACGGAAAAACGGCCCTTTGGACAAACGGGGTTTGAAGTATCGATTATCGGATTTGGAACGGCAGAACTGGGAGCCTTTACGCCCGATCAGAGCGAAGGCGAAAAGATTCTCAACGAAGTGCTCGATCATGGCGTCAATCTTATCGATACCGCGGATTGCTACAGCAATGCCGAAGAAATTATCGGAAAAACAATCGCCTATCGCCGAAAAGATTACATCCTGGTCACCAAAGGCGGCCACAATGTAAGTCAAAGCGGCGGCGGAGAAGATTGGACGGGGCAAGCCTTGCAATTCGGCATCGAACGTTCACTGCGACGGATGAAAACCGATTACGTGGACGTCCTGTTTCTGCATTCATGCTCCGCGAAATATCTCCAGCGGGACGACCTGATTGACTCCCTCGTGAATTGCAGAAAAAAAGGACTCACACAATTTATCGGCTACAGCGGTGATGCCGAAGATGCCCAGGCCGCCCTGGAAATGAACGTTTTCGATTGTCTGGAGACCTCGGTCAACATCTGTGATCAACAGGCCATTGATCTCTATCTTCCGCTTGCCGATCAGGAAGGATTGGGCATTATCGCCAAAAGACCGCTGGCCAATAGCAGTTGGAAAGATCCCGCGTCGATGGATCCCTTTTACATCGAATATGCCAAACCCTATCGTCAGCGTCTCCAACAGATGAACTTCACCCCGGAATCCTTGGATTTCGACGGCAGTTGGGTC
Organism: Phycisphaerae bacterium; assembly: GCA_012514125.1. Lineage (GTDB taxonomy): Bacteria > Planctomycetota > Phycisphaerae > JAAYCJ01 > JAAYCJ01 > JAAZAW01. The sequence goes on from JAAZAW010000076.1 coordinate 2,637, forward strand.
GAACTGGCGATTCGATTTTCTGCCTGGACACCGGGTGTGGATTGTGCGATTGTGGGGGGCAGAAATCTGGACCATATTCTGGAAGATATCGAGCTTGCCGCCAAAGGCCCGCTGCCCCGAAACGTCGAACAAGCCATCCGGGAAACCTGGAAGCGTCACGACGACGGCTCATGGAAAGGCCAACCCTGATTGAAAAATATTAAAACCTTCGGTCGCTGAGCTTAAAATCCCCGACCCCAAAGCCCGACTTCGGTCGCTGAGCCTGCGGCCCCTGACCAAAAATCCAAAGCCCAACTGCGACCCTGAGCTTGTCGAAGCACCACGGCATGGGTAAGGAGACGTCCTTCGATAGACTCAGAGGCCACAGTTGGTGATTCGCAAACATTTTCCGACATCCCCCTTGAATTTTTCAAAAAACCTTGGCGTGCAGATACCCTACAACATGTATCTTTTTGACTTTTTCCAAAACAAATTGTATATTGATAGTGGGTATTAATTATTTAAATCCTTGGAGGTGAAAAATGGTAAAAATTTGTGTTAAGACAACTTGTGTGGCATTTATAGCATTGGCCGTTTGTACCATGTCGGCTTCAGCCGGTATCCTGTTCGAGACGACACCGGATTTGACCGAACCGACGGGAGCTCCTTTCTCAGACTCCGTCAGTGGAACCGGGCAGTTTTTTGGCAGCAGTTTTGTGATCGGTGACGATTCGTATATTACCGGCCTGACCTGGATGGGCGTCAACACCGGCGATATGAACAAGGTCAACAGCTTCACCTTGGAAATCTGGAACAATGGTCTACTGTATGATTTCTATGATGTTCCGAATGAGCGACTGGCCACTTGGACAGTGTCCTTGACGGATGCAAATCAAGTCAACACCGGGAGCCAAATCTATGGCTTGGACGTCTACAACTTTGCCGCCGAATTGGATTCACCATTCGAAATTACAGGTGGAGAAACCTATTGGCTGGTGGTTCACGGCAACAGCAGCTCCGGAAGTATGTTCGCCTGGCTCCAAGCCGAAAATAGAAGCGAGTCCAAGGGAGCGACCTATTCCGTACAAAGTGGAGAGGGTCCGCAGTGGTGGTCTGCTAGTCGCGAATCCACGTTCACAGTTCTGGGCGCCCCGGTGCCTGAGCCGGCCACGATATCCATACTGATGTTGGCGGCAGCCATCGCCGGCAACCGCAGGTTCCGTCACAACGCATAAGCAAATCCTTATCAGGCGATTCAGGACTACTTAATTGTTTGCACTACCCGAATGGCAAAAAGAAATTGCCATTCGGGTTCGTGTATTTCCGGAAACACCGCATAGCGGCACTAACCTTAAACATCTTCCAGCCATCGATCCGATCATCCATCGATACAGAACAGAACGTTCTATCGAATCGGCGGGAAATCCATTGCCTTATGCCTCTATAATATGTTTAAATAGGCGATCAAAATTATTGAATCGCTCCAAAGCAGGTGTCTGGTAAATGGAATTTGAAAAAGAATGTCGTTAATCGTCGCAGAACATCTTCATCATGCCTTCGGCTCCCAGGAAGTCTTGAAAAATATCTCTTTTCGGCTTGGTCCGGATGAACGCATAGGCCTGATTGGTCCCAATGGCCAGGGTAAGACCACGCTGATTCGTCTGATCGTCGGTGAACTTGAATCCACCGGCGGAAAATTGACCCTCAGCCGGAATATGAAAATAGGTTACCTGCCTCAGGTCCCTCCCCTCATCGACGGCGGAACCATTTACCAAACCATGCTGGCGGTCTTCGATCATCTTCAGGTTATGGAACAGGAATTAACCGATCTCGCCGTCCGCATTTCCGCCGATCCGGACGACCCCGATCTGCTCCAGCAACTCGGCCGGTTGCAAGCTGAATTTGAAAACCAGGGCGGCTATACCTATCACACGCGAATCGAACAAGTCCTCACAGGCCTTGCTTTCGATCGTTCCATGTGGGATCGCCCCTTAACTCAACTCAGTGGCGGTCAACGAACCAGAGTCTATCTGGCCACACTGCTCTTGAAAACGCCCGATCTCCTCTTGCTCGATGAGCCGACCAATCACCTCGACCTCGATTCGGTCGAATGGCTCGAAGATTACTTAAAATCCTTCCGCGGTGCCCTGATCGTCGTCTCGCACGACCGATATTTTCTCGACCGGGTAACCACCGGCACATGGGATGTCTCCTTTGGCGGTATGGAAACTTACAACGCTCCCTATAGCCGATATCTGAATCTCAAAAATATCCGCTATCTCGAGCGCCGCCGCCAGTGGGAAGCCCAGCAGGAATACATCGAAAAAACCCGCGACTTTATCGCCCGCCATCTCGCAGGCCAGCGGACCAAAGAAGCCCAGGGCCGACGTACACGACTCGAAAGATTCCTCCGCGACCAAGCCATAGAACAACCACGTGAACATCCAACGATCAATCTTTCCTTTCAGGAAGCACCGCGGACCGGCGATATCGTCTTGCGAGCAGAACACCTGAAAGTGGGCTACCATCCCGACAACCCCCTGATGTCGGTGGAACGTCTGGAAGTGATCCGTAACGACCGCATCGCCATCGTCGGACCCAACGGCAGCGGTAAAACAACACTCCTGCGCACGATTCTCGGCGAACTCAAACCCCTTGCCGGCGAAGTCATTCTCGGTTCCAATGTCAACATCGGCTACATCTCACAAATTCATTCGAACATGGACCCCGAATCCACCGCCCTCGAAACCGTCATGGCCGCGATGAAATACTGCGAAGAAGAACAAGCCAGAAAAGTTCTGGGGGCGTTGCTCCTGAGCGGCGACGAATCCTTGAAAAAAATCAAACAACTCAGCGGCGGTCAGCGATCACGGGTAGCCCTGGCCCGGCTCATGATGCAAAAGGTCAACGTCCTCGTCTTTGACGAACCCACGAACCATCTGGACATCCCTTCCACCGAAATCATGCAGCAGGCACTTCAAACCTTCGACGGAACGGTCCTCTTCGTCAGCCACGACCGCTACCTGGTCCAAGCCGTTGCCACCCACGTCTGGGCCATCGCCCAGAGCCGGGTTAAGGCGATTCAAGGCTCCTGGCAAGACTACCTCGATTGGCGGGCCGGAGAAAACGGCTGTTCAATGCCCTCAACCGCCGAGGACAAAGCCCGCTCGGACCGGAAAAACGACTATCAGCAGGCGAAAAGGGACGCCAATCTACTTCAAAAACTCAAACGCCGATACGAAAAAGTCGAAAAGGAGATCGAAGCCGCGGAGAAAAAACTAGCCGAATTGAACCGGCGAATCTCCGATGCCGGCCAGATGGGCAATATCGCCCTGGTCACCGAACTCGGCGGCGACTACGAAAAAACCAGCGACCATCTTCAAACCCTCATGCAGGAGTGGGAAGACCTCGGCGTCCAGATCGAACAACCCTGACTTACCTGAAAAGGCACATACCGAAATTGTCGTGCAAATTGCAAATAAAATCTTCTTTCCTTAACAAATATCATTGACGCAAAAGCGCTTTTGATTTATAATCAGGTCCTATAAAAGAGATAAGTGACTCTTTTGGTCTTAGTGACACCATCTTGGAGGGTAAATGAGCATTAAAAGGAGAGTGTCTTTACTGGTTAAGCTGTACTTTTCGTTTTGCATTTTATCTAATAGTAACGTTTGGGGTATAGTTTTACACACGCTTGATGATCCGAATGATCCAACATTCGGCCAACCGGCGGTCCACCCGGAACCTTCCGTGCTCGGGCGATGGGGAATTAACGCCTCGTGTGTCGCAATTAGTCCAAATTATATTATTACAACACGACACCAAGGCGGCGGAGTCAATTCGACTGTAACCTTCGGAGGGATCGAGTATAAAGTCGCGGAAGTCTTTGTGTCCGGTAATGCCGATTTGCGTATCGCCCGAATCGAGACACCGAACGGACAACCGGCAAATCTCGCAAGTTCAAATTATGTCTCGATTTACACCTCTACTTCAGAGTTTAACAAGTCTGTCGTGCTCGGCGGCTTCGGTAAAGGACGAGGGGGCGAACTCACTGGCGAGGGGGGCGCCCCATACGGTTATTCCTGGAGCGGAGAGGGAAATAGCACGTTTCGGTGGGGGGCCAATCGAATCGACGGAACTGCTACCGTATCCGCGCAGGACCCTTCTAATCCGTCAATCACTTATACTTCTTATTCATTAAAAGCCGATTTTGACGCTCCCGGAGCCGCCACTGCCGTTGCCTGTGAAGCGATTCTCGCGGTGCACGACTCCGGCGGGGGGTGGTTCATTCAGGATGAAACGGACCACTGGACTCTGGCGGCGATCAATGCCTATGTAACGCGTCAAAACCAGGCGTGGTATGATGATCCATCGACATCGCCGACTGATCCGGACACCATGTACGGAATTCGTATAAGTTCATACGCCGGTTGGATTTTGGACACGGCAAAATTTTTTGCAATCCCCGCCGGCGATGCGAATTGGGATGGGGGGGTGAATGTGGGCGATCTGGGAGTTCTGGCCGCGAATTATGGCGGTACAAATAAAAAATGGCAGGATGGCGATTTCAACGCGGATGGTATTGTGAATGTAGGGGATCTGGGAATTTTGGCAGCCAATTATGGGGGTGTTAATCCAACTAATCTAAAAGGAGATAACGCTATGGACCTGAATACCTTTATTGTTCCGGAGCCGGCAACCTGTATTTTTCTTTTAGTAGGTTTCGCCGGTATACTCTTTCAATTCCGATCTCGTCATAAAAGTGGGTGAAATCCCACCGTTTACCACTTTCGCGAAGGGCGATTCTGTTTTTCAGGGCTGTTATTTCTTTCACGCCGCTTCAGGAGGATGTCAGAGAATCCCTTCGAGACAGGATCGTTCTTTGCCGATTGTGGTTGATGCCCCATGTCCTGAGTAAACAAGGGCTTCATCGGGAAGCATTCTGAAGAGTTTCGAGATACTCGTGTAAAGCTGGGCGGTCGAAGACTTGGGCAAGTCGGTCCTGCCGACGCCGCCATCGGCAAAAATAAGGTCGCCGACAAAAACGACCGGAGTTTTCGTATCGGGCGAATAGAGGCAGATTCCGCCTGGAGTGTGTCCGGGGGTGTGAATGACTTTGAATCCAACCGAGCCGAGTTGGAGATGATCGCCGTCCTGAAGAATGACATCCGCCGGCGGAGAAATGATCTTCATTCCTAAAAATGACTCCGACATATTTAATTCGGCATCGGGCAGGGCGTCTGCATCCGCATCATGAATGCCGATCTGAGCGTTGGGATATTGGGCCTTAAGATCGGCAACACCGATGAAGTGATCCCAGTGACCATGAGTCATAATGATCATTTCCGGTTCAAGCTGATGAGCGTTGATGGAGTTGATCACCGGTTCCGGCGAGCCGCCCGGATCGATAATCCAGCAGGATTTGGAATTTTCCGGCCGGATGAGATAACAATTCGTTCGAATGGGTCCCATGGGAAATGTTTCGATGTTCAGGTCGATCATTTTAACTCCTGTTTTATCAAGCGGCATCGTGCGTCTTTTTTTTTCTGTTTCCGGTATTCGTTTGACAAATTCGGCCATCCTCGCTTCACGACGGGCGGCGTGAATCATTCTGAATTTCCGATATTTTACAATCAGCGAGTAAACAATAGGATAGGTCACCAGGGCCAGGACGATTCCCATCGCGAGACATCCCGCCCAGAGATCCACACTGATTTTCATCAGCAGATCGCCCAGATTCGACCAGTAGGAAGTATAAAAAATATCCTGCTTCATGGTTTGCTTGATCATCTCGACGATTCGTTTTTTTGTTTCCACATCGATACGCCATACCCCGGTCAGCAGGAAGCTTCCCAGTGAATAGCCGAAGAGATAAATGGGAATATTGGTCACGGGATTGGTGATCCAGACCATGGGAATGGCGGCGGCTTTGTTGGCGCGAAGCAAAGCTGCCAGGGCAAAAGCGAGAATCATCTGGATTCCGAAGGTGGGCGTCATGGCAATGAACATACCAAGTGCGGCGCCCAGGGCGATGCGGTGGGGCGTGTCGTCGGCATGCAAAATTTTATGCAGGAAAAGTTTTTTTATTTTCCTGATCGATTGTCTGACCATCAGATATCCAGTTCCAGTAATTGTTTTTCCAGATACGTACTGCCGATAGCAATATACTCCATGGCGGACGATTTCACAACCTCGGCGCGATGATTATGGCCCGCGAGGCAGAGTTGAATTTTGGGAAACTGCTGCAACAGTTCACCGAATTTGTCGCTGCCCAGAAAGGCTGCGGCGAAATCCCAGTTGGCATCACCGCGATACCAGACCAAATCCCGGTGGGGCAGATGATGAAGAACAGTAACGATTTTTTCCGTTTTTGCGGAAAGGTCTTCCAGATCGGTTCGCAGTCTGGCGAGTAAGGTTTCAACGAAATGTTCATCGGTCATGTTCAGCCGGACGAATTGCCCATCGCGCCAGGCGGAAGTAATGTCGCTGTGAATCGGAAGAAGTTCGTCATTGGGGTCGAGAAGATGTTGCCATTCTTCGAGCCTCATCGCCCTGCCGGGACCGATTTTCGCCTGGTAGAATCGCAACGGAACCGCCAATTGAGGATCGCGGAAAGAATAATCGTACCAGCCGATATTGCCTGCAAAGCCTATCTTGCCGATGATTTTTGAACTGTGATCGAGCATGTGAAATCCGGCTTTTTGTGCAAGAACGGGCAGGTGAGAGGACCATTTTTGACAGGAATCGATTTCGCCGTGAACCCAGAGATCATGATTGCCGGGGACGAGAAGCTTTTCACCATGAAAACCGGAAAAAAGTTCCAATGCCTGAAGAAAACAGGAGTCATCCGCCCCGGCAATGTCGCCGGCGAGGATCAGGACGTCTCCGCCGCGTCGGCAGACCTTGCGCGCAAGCTCCTGCGTGGGGACACAAGAACGTTTTAAGTTGTAATGCAGATCGCTGCTTGCCAGTATTCTCATTGTTAATGGTATTCCGCTCGATGGCGTGGTCAAGGCGGATCGAAACGAAACTTTCGGTTAGGGTTCGGGGACCTCATCATCTTTCATTCTGCGACGAAATGATTCTGGATCGATCCGGCGCAGGGCGTCGATCAGTTGCGGATGATTATGTCCGAAGTTGAACTGGTACAATTCGTCAAGTGTCTGATCGATTGTCCAGCCGTCAATGACCAACCGATAAAGTCCCGCAAAAAAACCTGTTCGATGACGGCCTTGAGCGCAGTGAATCAGAATCGGTGTTTTTTCCGGGTCCTGAGTCATTTTCAAAAAGTTTATTTGATATTCTATCGCCAGAGGTTTGCGGGAATCCATCGGCCAGTGAATAAAATTCACGTTATTTTTTTCGGCAATTTTTTTCTCAGCCTCGTACCAGTCGATATTTTTTTCTTTTTTGGTTTCCCGCAGGCAGATGATGGTTTTGATGTGATAACGGTCGATGGCGTTTTGAAATTGATTGAATTTGCCCTGGCCTGAACGATAGAGAACATTGGGTTCGAGCGGTGCAAATCGTCGCGGCAGGGAGGTTTTATACCAGGTGAGAAAAACACCCAGCCCCAACACCAGGGCGATGATGAGAATTGTAAACTTTCTTTGACGTTTGGTCGTCATGATCTCCTCTTCAACTGAAACCGAGGTTTCATAAATGTATGGAATAAATTTTAAATATGTTACACGGAAACAGTGTTTCTCACAATACCCTTTGATGTTATCGGATACTTACCGGAAAATATCTGTGTGCACGATGCCATCGACAAGTTTTGATGTTTTCTGGTGATAAATTTTCAGACGGTTGATATAATTTCGATTTTAACGCACGCTTTGAAAAACGACCGTTTCAGGAGGTTATGTTTTTGAAATGAGAGTATTATCCGGAATTCAGCCTTCGGGCAAATTGCATATCGGTAATTTTTTCGGCGCGATGAAACAACACCTTGAGCTTCAAAACGAAGATGAGGCGTTGTATTTTATCGCCAATTATCATGCGATGACCTCGCTACATGATAAGGAACGCCTGGCGAGAAATACACACGATGTCGCGTTGGATTATCTGGCATTGGGGCTTGATCCGAAGAAGGCGATATTTTACCGCCAGTCGGATGTGCCCGAAGTGTGCGAGTTGACGTGGATACTCTCGACGATTACCCCAATGGGACTGCTTCAACGCTGCGTTTCGTATAAAGACAAAATCGAACGCGGACTTTCGGCGGATCATGGATTGTTTGCCTACCCGGTATTGATGGCGGCGGATATTTTGATCTACAAATCCGATATCGTGCCCGTGGGCAAGGACCAGAAACAGCACATCGAAGTTGCCCAGGATATCGCCCAGAAATTTAATAATATTTACGGCGAGATTCTGGTGATTCCTCAACCAAGGATTCTGGAATCGACCGCGATTGTGCCGGGACTCGACGGTCAGAAGATGTCGAAGAGTTACGGCAATACCATCGAAATTTTTGCAAATGAAAAGACCATCAAGCAAAAGGTCATGTCGATCGTGACCGATTCGACGCCGCTGGAAGAACCGAAAGACCCCGCGGCGTGCAAGATATTGGCATTGCTCAGGCTGGTTGCGACGTCGGAGGAAATCGCGGAGTGGGAAGATCGTTATCGCAAGGGCGGAGTGGGGTATGGCCACACGAAAAAACGACTGGTGGAATTGCTGACGGAATATTTTCGCCCTTATCGGGAAAAACGCAAAGAACTGGCACAAAATTTAGATTATGTGGAACAGGTGTTGCAGGATGGAGCCGCTCGCGCACGAATTCTTGCGCGAAAGACTCTCGACGAAGTCCGCGAAGCGGTGGGATTGAAATACGATCCCTCGAAATTCGGGACGGAGGTGTAATTCGTCATTAACATGAGTGAAGATTACCGCATACATCTGGATATTTATAACGGTCCGATCGACTTGCTGCTTTACCTGATTCGCAAGGAAGAGGTCGATATCTACGATATTCCGATCGCGAAGATTGCCGATCAATATATGGAGTATGTCCAGGTGCTTCACGATATGGACCCGAACCTGGCAGGGGAGTTTCTGGTGCTGGCGGCGACGCTGATGGAGATCAAAAGTCGAATGCTCCTGCCTTCGCCGACAGAACAGGACGAATCGGGCGAATCCATCGATCCGCGAAGCGAACTGGTGAGACAACTGCTTGAATACAAGCGGTTCAAAGACGCCGCCGGTTGGCTGGCCGATGCCGCAGATACGCAATCGATGAAATTTCCCCGTGTGCCGGCGCTGCCGGAGGTGGCACGCGATGAGCTGGATATGGAGGACATCCATATCTGGGACCTGGTGGAGGCATTTTCAAAATTGCTCCAGGCCACACTGGCCGGTGTGGGGCTTCATCAGGTGGAAAAAGATGACACGCCGCTGGCGCTTCACCAGGAAGACATTCTGGATCGGCTCACTCGGGAAGGGCCGATGCCGTTTTCGCGAATTTTTGAAGGCAAAACGCGAAAAACGGAAATGATCGGGTTGTTTTTGGCGATGCTGGAATTGATGCGCCAGGGGCTGATTCGAATCGAGCAGGATCAGCCGTTCGCGGAGATTTATCTCTTCCTCAAGGTGGATTTGCCGCAGGAGCATCGGGCGGAATCCCAGCACTCAGATGATGACACCCCTTTGACAATCGAGCCGGAACCGCAGACAATACCGTCACAGCAAGAGCATCAAACCGATTCATCAGAATCGCAAGGTTCTGAGGCCCGGTTCCACCTTGACGATGACGACGACGATGCAACTGATGAGATTGACGACCTGGGCGATCTGGGACTGGACGATTTATCCGCTAACGAAAAACTCTGGCGCCAGACGGATGAAGCGGAGGACGACGAACGCGAATGAACTGGATTCAGCGACAATTTTACGCCCTGTATGAATCGGATTTGCCCTCGCAGGTATCCATCGAT
>JAAZAW010000077.1 GCA_012514125.1 Phycisphaerae bacterium
ATCGGGCAGGAATACCTGATTAAAACCGGCGAATACAACGTCCTGGCCGTCACTCCCAAAGGCTGGAAGGTCCTGCGAAAAGAAGAAACGCCCATGCTGCTCAAACCCGCCCTGAAAAAAGAAAAGAAAGAAAGAGTGGCCCGAATCAAATACGACTCCTGGCAAGGCGTCGATGATCTGCTCTTTGAAAAACTTCGCATCCTGCGGCGCGAAATTGCCGAAAAACAAGGGGTCCCCGCCTTCATCATCTTCGGTGACGCCGCCCTGCGCGATATGGCCCGGAAAAAACCCGCAACCCTCGACGCCTTTCTCGATGTCACCGGCGTCGGCGAAGCCAAATGCAAAGCCTTCGGTCAAATCTTCCTCGCCGCGATTGAATCGTATCGTCGAAAACATCCATAGCCCCCTTCCATCTCTCGCTCACAATTACAATTGTTTCTTTGGCGTATGCTCCAATACCCGGCTCACCCGGAAACCTTCGTCTGTTGATAAAGAAATCCTAAAAGAAGGTTGAAAACATTGGTCCGGAAGGTTATACAATCCTTGAGGAGATTTTCTATGAAAATAGTACGGGAACCCCAGGTTTATCTGGTCGCCAGACAAACGATACCACAGCAGCAGATACAACAGTTTCTGGACGACCATCATTTTGAATGGCAAACGGATACTTCCGTGCCGGCGGAACAGGTCTGCGAGGTCGCCGGGCGGCTTTGCTATCTTTCTTACGGCAAGGGACGAAAATCCAATCAGGACTATATCCACCACTTGCTCGAAGTCGGCCACGGCTCGGTCCTGGAGCACGCGACGTGGAATTTCCTGTTTGTGGGGGTTTCCCGCAGTTTAACCCACGAATTGGTACGGCACCGGGTAGGATTCTCTTACAGCCAGCTTTCACAACGCTATGTGGATGAGACCGAAACGGATTTTGTCGAACCCGACACGATTGCGGACGATCCGGAAATGCACAAAATCTGGCTTGAATCGGTGGAACAAAGCCGGGCGGCCTATATGAAACTGGTCGATAAACTCAGCGAAAAGCTGGTCAATGTGTCGGATAAGACGATGCGTCGCAAGATGGCCCGACAGGCGGCACGCTCGGTGCTGCCCAATGCGACCGAGACCAAGATTTTTGTAACCACCAATGCTCGATCATTGAGAAATTTTATCGAATTACGCGCCAATGAGGCGGCCGATATTGAAATCCGAAAACTCGCTGTTAAAATATTAAAAATAATGCAAGAAGAAGCGCCGAATATTTTCGGAGATTATGAGATTTACGAGCTGGCGGACGGGACCCAGGCCGCTCGGACGAAATTTCGCAAGGTCTAGATAACGATTGCGGCAGACCGCTGTATCAACTTTTTGCAGACAGATCGGCATTGCAGAATTTACGTTTCGTCCATCGCAGAGATCGCAGGCGCCTGGGACGACCCATTCAGGAATACGGCAAGTCAAAACAGGGAATACAGCTATGGCTCAATGGCCGAATCTTATCGAGCGGCAACTGGTAAATGCCTTGAACCGGACACGCGCCAGGGGCGTTCCTTTGGCCGGCAATGAAAGCGGGCAACTCTGGAGCCGGCAGGGAAAATGCAGGGCGGATATCAAAGATGCGCTGGGCGTGGAATGGCCGACGGTTTACAGTCCGCCCAAGGCCAGAGTGATTCGGGGAATGCCTGAGCATCCGGAAAAGGGGCAAATCCGGCATGTGGAAACGGAACCCGACAATTTGATCGAAGTGCATCTCCAGACTCCCCCGCCGACGACGGAACCGTCGCTGCGATATATGCTTGAAGTTTCCGATGACGTCCATCGTGAATCGCATCGGGCCTTTTGCGAAAAAATCAGTCAAATAGGGCTGATCGGCGCCTCGGCAGCGATTCGTAACGCGGGAACGCCCGAATCGATCGCCGAACTGGCGGAAATTTACCTGGGGACGAGCCAATGTTACGGCGGGGTTTCGGTGCTGGATTTCCTTCGCATCACGGACCACCTGGAACACCATTTCAATATGGAAGGCGATCCGCTGATTCTGGTGGTTTCGGGGCTGGCGATTTTGCCGGGACTGGCGTTTGCGGCGATCGATCAGCGAATCAGCGGCATACTCGTGGATTTTCGATCGGCGACGGCGGCGATTGACAGGCCTGTGGGATTCCCGCCGCTTTTCAGAGATCAATACATTCATCTCGGGACCAATCCCCTGCTGACACTCATGGAATGCGTCGCGCCACGCCTGATGATGTTGGCTGGCGCGCCGGAGAACGCATCGGAAGCCTGGATAAAAAATACGAAATCCGGGGTCCTGGCGTTTGATGATCAGCGAAAGGCTCTGCAAGAGCTGTATGAATCGGAAAATGCCGGAGAACAATTGATCATCGTGGAAGCCGATGAATTCACCGCCAATAATACCGAATGGCTGAAGAAATTGGCGGATTTTTTCCCCGAAGATGCGAACTAGAATCGCCAAGGCCGTGGGCTTGTCTGATAAGTATTATTGATCGCCCAAAGCTCAAAATCGGTCAAAAAGGGTAAAATATCGGTTGAAAAAGACAAAAAATCGATCGCAAAAAGGGTATTGTCGATCGATTTTCGGCTTTTTTCGAGCAACCATTGCAAAATGTCACCCAACATTTTCAATTTTTCCCCTGTTCCCGGGACGATCACCCCAAAAAGTGCATCGCAACGCACTTTTGCTATTTTATAGCCAGGTGATTCGACGGGCGGCGGGAGATTTTTGCATCTGGGTGGATGCGAATTGACAGGCGAGTTTGATGGCCTGCTTCATCGAGCCGGGGTTGGCCTTGTTCTGTCCGACGATATCGAAGGCCGTGCCGTGATCCACGCTTGTTCGCAGGAAAGGCAGGCCCAGTGTTACATTGACCGAGCTGTCAAACGCCAGCAATTTCACGGGAATCAATCCCTGATCGTGGTACATGGCGACGATGCCGTCGAACTTGCCGTTGACCGCCTGCCAGAACAGCGTATCGGCGG
>JAAZAW010000078.1 GCA_012514125.1 Phycisphaerae bacterium
GTTCATCGACTCAAGAGTCCGCCGGATCAGGCAAAACGGCCTGCGCCGGCCGGCCCGTCGATGCGAATACCCGAAATCATGAAATTCCCACCACCTTTTTAATCCCTGTGAGAAATGCGGGTTAGGCGGGAGGTGTGTTGCCCAACACAGCTCAGCGACCGCCTTTCGCAATGAATACTCATTCCATTTACTTCGTGGGCGGGGGGCTATGTCACGGTATCCCGATTTTCAAAACTCTTGCTGCCTGAAAGAGTTTATGGGCGTTAAAGTCCCGCGCATTCCATAAGTCAATTCCGTATCAATTATTTTGGCCGCGAGCCTCTTTTTCTGTCATTCCAGCGAAAGCGGGAATCCAGGATGCGTCACGACGCAGCATCTTCTCTTACATCTGCTCAACCGTCGAAATACCGAGTAACGCCAATCCCTGTTTGAGGGTTTTTGCGGTCAGGTCGCAGAGCAGGAGGCGGCTTGCTCGTGTGGCGTCATCTTCCGCCTTGAGCACCGGGCAATTTTCGTAGAATCCGCTGAAGGTCTGGCTCAGGTCGAACAAATACGAGGTGATCATATTGGGCCGAAGATTTTTGACAACCTCTTCGATGATCTCCGAGAACTGCAAAAGTTTTTTCGCCAGAGCCGCCTCGGCTGGGTGGGCGATAGTGATTTTTTCACCGGCTGAGGTTTCCTTCTCGTTGATTTGTCCTTTTCGCTGGATCGATTTGACCCGCGCGTAGGCGTACATCAGATAGGGCGCGGTATTGCCTTCCATCGCGAGCATCTTATCATAACTGAACGTATAATCGCTCGTGCGATTTTGTGAAAGGTCCGCGTATTTGACGGCTCCGATGCCGACCTTGCCGGCGATATCCCTCTTCTGATCTTCCGGTAATTCCGGATTTTTCTGTTCGACCACCGATCTGGCCCGAAGAACCGCTTCTTCCAGCAGGTCTTTGAGTTTGACATTTTCACCACTGCGGGTCTTGAGGGGTTTGCCGTCTTCGCCGAGGACCGAGCCAAAGGTCACATGCTCCAGGCTCGCACGTTGCTGCGTCGCAGGGTTCATATCCCAGCCGATTTTTTGTGCCGTCGCGAAAATCTGCTGAAAGTGCAAAACCTGTCGTGCATCGGTCACATAGATGATCCGCTGGGCGCCAAGTTCCCGAACGCGATATCGCAATGCCGCCAGATCGGTCGTCGCGTACAGATATCCGCCGTCGCTTTTGCGGATGATGATCGGCAGGGGCGAATCGTCCTTGGCCTTAAAACCTTCGAGGAAAATACACACCGCGCCCTGATCTTCAACCGCAACCTTATGGTTGTTCAAAAGTTCATCGACCACGCCGGGCAAAAATTCATTATAAAAACTTTCTCCTCGAACATCGGAAATATTCAGCATCACGCCCAGCCGATCATAAATTTCCTGACAGTGTTTGAGCGATTCGTTGCGGAACACTTCCCATGCGCGCAGCGCGTTTTGATCGCCCGCTTGAAGCTCGACGACCTGCTGACGCGCTCGCCGGGCGAAGTCTTCGTCCGAACGGAATTTTTCATTGGCTTGTTTGTAAAACGCTTCAATGTCCGAGATGTGCAGGTTGCCCGTGTTGACGGCTTCGGTGCCGAAGGTTTCAAAAAGATAGGCGATGAGCATGCCGAATTGCGTGCCCCAGTCGCCGACATGATTTTGCCGAATCACCTGGTGGCCTACGAACGCCAGCGTGCGGGCGATGGTGTCGCCGATGATCGTACTGCGCAGATGTCCCACATGCATCTGCTTGGCGATGTTCGGGCCGGAATAATCGACGACAATTTTCATCGGTTCTCGCGCAGGTTCGAGGCCCAACTTTTCATCGATCGCGATGCTGGAAATTTTTTCCGCCAGCCACGTGGATTTAAGTCGCAGGTTAATGAACCCCGGTCCGGCGATTTCAGGAGTCTCACAGATGTCGTCAATAGAGAGATTCGCAACGATCCTTTCCGCCACCGAGCGAGGTTTGTCGCCGATTTTCTTCGCCAGCCCCATCGCGACATTCGATTGGTAATCGCCGAAGCGAGCGTCCTGGGCAGCTCGAATCATCGGATCGATCGCCGAAAACGCCTCACCGAACGCACGTTCAAAGGCTTGTTGAAATCGAGTTTCAAGTTCGTTGGTGATGGATGTCATTGGATAAACCTCTAACAAAATGAACAACGCCTGCTTTTCTCAGTCGTTTAAGAGAATCGTACGCTATTTTGGTAGAGCGTACAAGTTGAAACGGTGCGTCAAGACGCACCCGACAGGGGAATTAAGAGCTTTCTTTTTCGGCGGTGATTTTCTTCTTCGTGACTCGCCGTTGCCAGCGAACCTTCGGGGCATCGCCCCAGAGCAATTCCAGATCGTAAAGCTCCCGAAAACTCGGCGAGAACAGATGAACCACCACACCGCCGAAATCAATCAGGACCCAATTCGGAGAGTCGTACCCGTCCAGACCGATGGGACGGATTTTCTTTTCCTTTGCCGACATCCGGATATGATCGACGACACTGCGAAGCTGACGGTCGGACGTGCCCGTTCCAATCACGAAATAATCAGTCACGGTCGAAAGCCCATGCAAATCCAGAACCACCACCTCGTTGCACTTGTCGTCCGCCGCGATGCGGGCCATTTCAATCGCCAACTGTCGAATCGGATCTTGCTTAGCCAGGGTTTACTCCTCCTGAGAATATCAAATTATCCAATACCATAACGACATCACCGACCCGAAGGCCGGTGATGATTTTAGTGGTAGTCCTATCCGCGAAATCCGAATTTCCGTATCGATAAACCAAACGTCCGTCCGGATTAACGTCCAAACATCGATTCGCGAATCCCTTTACGCTGTGCCTTGCGAACCTGCCGGCGTTTCTTTTCCGACGGCTTTTCGTAATACATGACCCGCTTCATCTCTTTGGTCAGACCTTCTTTTTCGCACAGCTTCTTGAAACGCTTGAGCATCTGTTCCACGGATTCGTTTGATCGCGACTTTACTTTAATCATTCAGCCGACATCTCCTTACATTTTGTATGGAATACTTCGTTAAGCCCGTTACGTGAGCTATCTTTGTCGTAATCCTTTATTATACAAGCCTGCGAAAAGACTACAAGCGGTTATCATAAAAATATTTTGAAAGGAAAAAAAGCCGATATTTTCTTCGACCATCCATTTTCAGTTGACGGAAACTGAATGCAGGCATAAACTTAAAGATATTTTCAATTTATTGGCAGAAAAGGGTCTCTCATGGTAACTGGGTATAAAAAATGGTTCTTGCGAGGATTGGCTGCGCTGCTGCCGACGTTGATTACGCTTGTCATTCTGATGGAATTAGTTGCGTTTGTAAACAATAACTTTGGTAAATATATCGGAATGGGCATCACAAAAGGAATAGGTTGGGTTTGGAAGGATTTTCAAGCTCCTTCCGAGGATGATATTACCTCCGCTTTGATGAAAAACGGTGTGAATAGAGGTGAAATTAACGAAAATGTTTATCATAAAAAATATAAGGAAATGGAACGGTCTCTTCGAAATGAAAATCTCAATCGTTTAGGCCGAAGCTGGACGATGGTGATCATCGGCTTTATCGTCGCATTGATGATCGTTTTATTTCTTGGGATGTTTCTTGCCAGTTTTATGGGGCGTAAGCTCTGGCGAAGTCTGGAAGTTAATCTGATGAGAATACCGGGGATTAAACAGATCTATCCCTACGTCAAACAGGTGACTGATTATGCGTTCGGCCAGAAAAAAATGAGTTTTTCTCGTGTGGTCGCGATTCCATACCCTCGCCAGGGGATTTGGTCTCTGGGGTTTGTGACGGGGGCTCCGATACGTGCCATTCAGGAATCGGACATGTCTGAAGGGAATGAATTTTTGACCGTTTTTGTGCCGACAAGTCCGACGCCTTTTACAGGTTTTGTGGTTACTGTCCGCAAAGACGAAGTGCTGGATTTGCCTTTGACAATCGATCAGGCTTTTAGATTTATTATTAGTGGTGGCGTCATTAATCCGGAAATGATATTATGTGATGCCGATAATGACGATAATGAAACCGACAGTGGCGACACTGCCTGATCTGGGCTACAATGGTGTTACCCATGTGGCTCGAAAAGAAATATTATCCATAACTATTCTTTACCGAGAAAGGAGTCAGACGTGCAGGTAACGATTAAAGGGCGTCATTCAGAAATTCCGGACAATGTACGAAGTTATATGGACGAAAAGGCGGACAAGCTTTCCAGGTATTATGATCGAATTATGGCGATCGATATCGTTGTCGATGAAGAAGGTCCTAAAAACCGAGTCGAAATGGTCATTTCAGCGGCAGGGCATAACGATTTCGTCGTCCAGGAAATAGGAAACGATCTGTTTGCATGTTTTGATATTTGTATGGATAAGGCTGAAAAACAATTAACTAAGGTCAAAGAAAAGATTCGGGATAATAAACGCTCCGTCTAAAATTAATTCGGGCGGTTGGACTTGCCGGTTATTTTTCCGTATGGTTTGGTTGCAATAATTTGATAACTGGATTGGCAAGTCGTGTAAATTTTGTTATATTTTGTTCTTACGAGTATTACGATCACCTGAATCGGTCCGGCTGGCGGGTCCGGGGTGAATCGGCTCAACAGAGGAAGTGATAGATGAAACTGGCGGATATTATAGCGAAAGATGCCATTGTGGCGGATTTACAGGCAACGGACCGCGATGGCGTGATCAAGGAAATGATCGATAAATTGGTCGAAGTGGGCAAGATCGATGCCAAGGATGCTCCCGAAGTTGTCAAAGCGATTGTGAAACGTGAAAAACAGGGCAGCACGGGTTTTGGAAAAGGTGTCGCTGTTCCTCACGTCAAACACGAGGCATCGAAGACACTGGTGGCAACCATTGGTCGAAGCAGTCATGGTGTGGACTTTGCCGCGCTGGATCGGGCCCCGGTTTATATTGTGGTTCTTTTGCTCTCACCGCCGGAAAATCCGGAAGAACACTTGCAGGCAATGGAAACTATTTTCCGTCACCTCCAGCGGGATAATTTCCGAAAGTTTTTGCGGCAGGCACAGAATGTTTCCCAGATTATCGATTTGGTTAATGAAGCGGAAGAAATTCCTGCTTAGCGGATCATTCCGATAGAAACATTATCGCCCATTGAAAGGATGCGGAGATGAACCGGTTGGACGGTCAGACGGCATTGACGAAGGATGAATCGGCCTGGGCTTCGGGTCATTCCATAGCAGAACATACGATCAGGAAACCAATGGCAGAGGTAGACACAAATAATTCCATAATTTCGAGAGAAGTGCAGATTTCCAATAAGATGGGGTTGCACGCTCGTCCTGCCATGCAGTTTGTCGATCAGGCCAATAAATTTACCAGTAGAATTACTGTTTGCAAGAATGAACAATGCGTTAACGCCAAAAGCATTATGGAGTTGTTGCTTTTGGCGGCAACGGCAGGAACCAAACTGGTGATTCAGGCTCAGGGGGATGATGCACTTCCGGCCGTCGAAACTCTGGTAAAATTGGTCGAGAGCAAGTTTGGCGAGGAATGATAAAACACAAACGACTCGCCGTCAATTCGGTATTTAACTAAGACGTGGTTAATGTAATATAACAAGGGCGGCAGATAACTGCCGCTGGATATTTTTGGAAATCTCGTTTCCATGGAAATAAAAAAAGGTATAGCCGTTTCTCCGGGTTTAGCGATTGCGCCGGCCTTGGTGTTGGATGCGCAGGAGTTTCGCATCACACAGCGGCGAGTCAACCCTTCGGATGTTCCGCATGAATTGGAACTGCTCCAGAAGGCTATTGTCGGTTCAATTGGCGAAATCAACCTCTTGCGTGCGCAGGTGGCTCAGAAGCACGGCGAAGAAACAGCTCGCATTTTTGATTTTCACCTGGGAATTCTCAACGATCCGCTGGTCCGGTCACGAATGGAACAAGCCCTGGCGGAACAGAATTTTTCGGCGGCCTATGCCGTTTCGATGGAAATGCGCCGACACGTGCGTGATTTTCTCGAAATCAACGACCAGTATTTCAGTGAACGCGTGAAAGACGTTTACGATGTCGAGAGACGTTTGCTTCGTCACCTGGTGGGGGGGCGAAAAGAAGGACTGTCGCGACTCAAAAGTGAGGCGATTGTCGTTGCGCATGACCTGACGCCTTCGCAAACCGCCAGTCTGGATCGAACGCATGTCCTGGCCTTTGCTACCGATGCGGGCGGGCTTACCGGACATACCGCCATTGTCGCAAGGGCGCTGGGGATTCCGGCGGTGGTGGGGCTTAACGATATTACCGCCGATGCGAGTCCGGGCGATATTATTGTCGTCGATGGCAATCGCGGTGTGGTCATTCTCGATCCGGACGAACACACACTTGAAGAAGTTCGCCAGCAGCAGGAAGAGCATATCCGCGTTGTACAGAATCTTTCGGAGTTCCGATCGCTGCCGACGATTACGCGAGACGATTATCGTGTGAACCTGTTGGGCAATATTGAATTTCCCAACGAGGTAACCGAGTGCATCGCCAACGGCGCTGAAGGCATCGGACTTTATCGAACGGAGTTTTTATATCTGAGTCGTGAGCGAGAACCAACCGAAGAGGAACATTACGAAGCTTATGTCAATGTTCTGGAGATGGCGGGTGAACGCCCTGTGATTATTCGAACGCTGGACCTGGGTGCCGATAAATTTACCCAGGCGAGAACTCGCGAGCCTGAGCGCAATCCGTTTCTCGGATGCAGATCGATTCGATTTTGTCTGCGACACCTGAATATTTTCAAACGCCAGCTTCGAGCAATTCTTCGTGCATCGGTCAAAGGAAATCCGAGTATCATGTTCCCTTTGATTACGCAGCTTACAGAGCTTCGACAGGCCAAGATGATCCTTCACGATGTGATGGAAGACCTGGAAGAAGAGGGAATCAAATTTCGCCGCGATATTCCCATCGGTGTAATGATCGAAACACCGGCGGCGGCGATCAAAGCTGCGACGTTGGGGCGTGAGGTCGATTTCTTCAGCATCGGAACCAACGATTTGATTCAGTATACCCTGGCGGTGGATCGCGGTAACGAACGAGTCGCGAGCCTTTATACTTCGACCGATCCGGCGGTGCTCAGATTGATCCGTCATGTTATTCGTCAGGCGAATCGTTTAAAAATAGGTGTTTCCCTTTGCGGCGAAATGGCTGGGCAACCCGAGTACGCCTTGTTGCTGATGGGGATGGGGCTGAAAAAATTCTCCATGAACCATCGGGCGATTCCGGAGATCAAACAAATTATTCGTTCGACGACCATTGAACAAGCTAAAAATGTGGCAAGGCAGGCGATGCGGCTGGAAACCGACTGGCAGATTTTAAATTATTTGCTGGAGGAAACCAGAAAAGTTCTGCCCGGTTTCAGTTGTTCTTCAGGACATTGAAAATCGGATACGCATGGCTGATGGGACACGAATAAGAAAAAATAAACAAATAGGGTGGTACGCACCGTTCACCATTTAAAATATTTTTTCTAATTTCACCGATGGGGCAGGTTTGCCGTTGCAAACGGAACTGGGAAGATAGTTGAACAATGTCAGAAATCAGACAGGTATGTGAATTTGAGTTTTCAATTGTGGGCATGCTGAGGTTTGTCTCGCATCTGGAGCTTCAAAATTATTTGTCCAGGTTGCTGGTCCGGGCGGGAATTGAGGTTCGATTTACGGAAGGTTTCAATCCCAGACCCCGGATCAGTTTGCCGGTACCCCGGAATGTGGGAATCGCGTCAATGCACGACAGAGGGCGGTTTGATGTCGATGAAGGGTTCGATCCGGGTGTCATGATGGAAAAACTCAAAGCCGTCGTACCGTTTGAAATGAAATTGCATCGTGCCTGGGTGGTCCCCGCAAACCGTCTCGAACGGGTCAAGGCGGTTGAATGGCGGATCCATCTGGAAGGTATCCGTCTGGAAGGAATCGCCTCGCGGATCGAGGAAATTCTCTGCGGACAATGCCTGGTCACGAGAAAATCGAAAAAACAAAATAAGGAATTGACCGTCGATCTTCGGCCCATGATTTTGGAGTTGACCGTGGAAGGGCAAACCCTCAAGGCGAAAATTGCCTATGGCCCTGAGGGAAGTGTCAAACCTGCAGAACTGCTGGACCTTTTGGGGCTTGATCGAACTCAATTCCTTCAAAAAATGACCCGCGAAACGATTTGTTGGAGCGGCACATGATGTCGCTAGAGGTACAAAAAATTGAGCAAAATAATGTTAGTGAATTATACGCGGGATGAAGAATGCCGAATTGCCATTATCGATAACGGCAAGCTCGATGAACTCTATTCCGAACGCGCGTCGGCGAGTTCCCATGTCGGAAATATCTACAAAGGGCGTGTGACAAACGTCGAGCCGAGTATCCAGGCCGCGTTCGTCGATTTTGGTTTTGAAAAGAATGGGTTTTTGCATATTTCGGATGTCCATCCCCAATATTTCTCACGTAAAGAAGGGGTCAAGGAAAACGTCGGTCAAAAAACACCCCGGCGCGATCGTCCGCCAATCCAGCATTGCCTGAAAAGAGGACAGGAAGTGGTCGTTCAGATGACCAAGGAAGGCATCGGAAGCAAAGGTCCGACGTTAACCACGTATGTGAGTGTTCCAGGCCGGTATCTCGTGATGATGCCCGGAATGACCAAACTGGGAATCTCCAGAAAAATCGACGACGAACAGGCAAGAAAAAAACTTCGTCAGGTCATTTCAGAACTGCAATTGCCCGATAACATCGGATTCATCATCCGAACCGCCGGCATCGACAAAAATAAACGCGAACTGCAAAGAGATTTGAATTATCTCAAACGTCTGTGGAAGGTAGTCAATCATCGGCTTAAAACCGGAAAAGCACCGATTGAGGTTTATCAGGAATCGGATCTGGTGACCCGAACGCTTCGGGATTCGTTCTCACCGGATATCGACAAAATTATTATTGACGATGAAGAAATCACCAAAAAAGCAAAAGACTTTTTGGAAATCGTCATGCCCAGATATCAGGATCGGGTGGAATATTACAACGAGACGATTCCCCTTTTCCACAAGTATGAAATCGAAGATCAAATCCTTCAGATCAACTCACGCCGGGTCGAACTTAAGAGCGGCGGTTTCCTTGTGATCGATCAGGCTGAAGCGCTCGTCGCGATAGACGTCAACAGTGGTAAATTTCGCCTGCCGGTAGATGCGGAACAGACTGCCCTGGAAATTAATCGCGAAGCTGCCGAAGAAATTTGCCGACAACTCCGATTACGCGATATGGGCGGTGTGATCGTAATCGATTTTATCGATATGCGAGAAGAAAGCCATCGCAGAGAAATCGAACGTGTCGTCCGGGATGGACTCAAAAACGATCGCGCCAAAACAAAAGTGCTCAAAATGAGTGCGTTTGGATTACTGGAATTGACCCGTCAGCGAATGAGGCCTTCACGTGAACGTTCCGTTTACGCCGATTGTCCCCTTTGCGGAGGTTTGGGAATAGTCAAAACACCAGAATCCATCAGCCTGGATGTGATGAGGATGATTCAGTTGTCACTTCATCAGAAAAATGTCGATCTGCTGACGGTGACGGTTCCCATGGAAGTCTTTGAATATCTTCATAACCGCCGAAAAAGATCACTGGTCCAACTCGAAGAAACCACAGGTAAAAAAATCCGAATGATCGTCTCTCGCGAAAGTTTGCCGGAAGGAGTGGTGATTCGCTGCTTCGATGCGAGAAACAGGGAAGTACCTTTGGAAGTAATGTCAAACACAATGATCACCTCGCCCATCAAAATGTCCGAGCCTCAAAAAGAAGAACCCGAACAATCCGAACGAAAGTCCAATCGTAATCAACGTCGTGATCAACGAGGGCGATCCAGTCGGCGTCGAGAGCGTGACCGGGATAACACACCGGTGGAACGCGAGCAAGCGCAGACGGAATCCGAATTTCCAATTGTGGAGGAAATGATTCCGTTGGAAGAGGTTTGATGGCCCGAATATTCCATAGATAAGATTTCTTCGAAGGCGAATAGTTACCCGCCTTTGATATGTCTGGCCCGATGGTGATAAAACCTTATTGCCGCGTACAATATTGTAACGATAATAATTCCTGTGGCGTCCGCCAGCCAATCGAGCAAATCGCATGAACGATTGACATAAGGTTGAGTCATTTCGTCGAATGCGCCCAGTATAATCAACATGATACTGATCAAAAGCATTCTCCGCTTTGGCCGATTCGATGAGCCAAACGCGCGAAGACTCAATCCCGTCGCTACAAAATAGGCAAAAAAATGAAGCGTCTTATCCTTGCCCGGCACTTCCGGAATCGGACCTGGATGCGGAAGATGCGTCAGCGTCAACAGCAGTATCAGATACAGCCCCGTGATGACTTTCATCGGAGACATCCGTTTCAGAAATGGTCCCATTTATGCTATCTCCCGGCGATTTCGATTCCGACTCGATTTCAGGTAAAACCATATTCATACTGAGCACTTCATCAGCCAGTGCATTATAATCTTCTGCGCCATTACTTTCAGGTGCGTAGGAAAATATATTCTGACCATAGCTGGGAGCTTCGGCAAGTTTGATATTACGGCGAATGCGGGTCTTGAAAATAACCGCGTTGGCCCAGGGTGTATTTTGGCTTCGGGATTGTTCAAAGAAATTTTCCATATCCGCTACGACTTCATTTGCCAGGCGTGTCCCTTTTTCGTACAGACAAAGAACGATCCCCGTAACCTTGAGTTCGCGATTGATTCGCCTGGAGACCAGATGGATCGTTTCGAGCAATTTCCCCATGCCTTGTAACGCCAGAAAATGAGGCTGAAGTGTGATAAACACTTCGTTGGCCGCACTCAACGCATTAATGGTCAGGATACCCAGCGACGGCGGACAATCCATAAGCAGATAATCGTAGGGACACGGATATTCCTGAATCGCATCGTGAAGGATCACCTCCCGTCCTACCACACTCGCCAGTTCTATTTCCGCCGCTGCCAGATCGATATTGGCAGCGCCGACAAGGATATTTTCACCTGCGGGTTTAAGAATCTGTTCCAGGGTGGAACTGCCCGCCAGAACCTGATAGATATTCGGCGATTGAGGGTTGGGTTCATGGCCAAAGTGCATGGTCAAATGAGCTTGAGGGTCCATGTCGAGCAGGACAACTCTTTGACCTCTTCGTGCCATCGCACTTCCTAAATTTACGGTTGTGGTCGTTTTCCCAACGCCGCCTTTTTGATTTATAATCGCTATCCGTCGCATCGGTTCCAGTTCAATTTAATCAATCGAGTTTAGGAATCAACAGCCTATTTGAGCTGTAGCTAAAATTACCCTGTACAACATCATGATTATATGCGTTTGATTTATTCTCGCCGTACTGGAGTACGCCTTCGACTTTTCTCCGAGTCCAAATCTACGACGAATTTAAATCAAAATCCATTATACCAGATTGATTTAATTTTGCGCTGATCCGATGATAAAATTATTTCATTTTCATGCCTGCGATCAACCCTCCGATCCCGCAAAATTCAGACAGACACCTCCCGCGTCGTAAAATTATAGAAAGATGGGCAAAATAAAAATGAAAATGAACAATATCGCAACGCTCCCAAGCCGGTTTAAACAATATTGAATTTCCTCCCTGATAAAATTATAATATCTTCAGGGTTTGAACAGGGTCGTCGAGGGGGAATTTATATGACTATCGTGCGAAAAATACTCAAGTTCCGTTTTATGCGCGTTGTTTTCAACTGTCGGTATCCCATTATAACAAAAATTGTTTTTGGCTTGTTGGTGTTAATATTGTATGAAATCTATGGGTGTAGTCCCGCCATTCCAATCATTGAAAACAACCCGCCTGTTGCGGTCATCCGACCGATTTCCTCCGCAAAACAAGGGGGTGTCGTCGAGCTTGATGGCAGGGATAGTTTCGATCCCGATGGCAATGACCTCACCTACCAATGGTCGTTCTTGCAGGGTCCCGCCCAGGTTTCCTTCGATAACGCTGAAGCAGCGGTCACAAAATTCGTTGCTGTGGACAGAGGAACATATCGCTTTGAATTGGTCGTCAGTGACGGAAAGGGACTTGGACGAGCCGAAGTTGAGGTGGAAATTACGGCGACTGATCCTGATCCCGATCTGGAACGTGTTGCGACACCGGTGTTTGATCCTGCCGAGGGTACTACATTTAAGACCACGCTTGATGTTTTCATTTCGTGTGAAACACCCCATGCCAGAATCTTTTATTCGCTCGATGGGTCCATCCCCGGGCCTGAAAAGGGACTGGAATATAAAGCACCGATCTCCCTGATGCATACAACACGTATTTTAGCGGTGGCGGTATGTGAAGGGAAAAAAAACAGCGAACTGGCTGAAGCGAATTTTACTAATTTGGGAACCGTCGCCATGCCGAAATTTGATTTACCGGATGGAACGGTGTTTCAGTATGCCATTCAAATTAACATAACCTGTGAGTCGGAAGGAGCGGCAATCTATTACACAACCGATGGAACGATTCCAACCATCGAAACAGGAACCCTCTACACTCAGCCGATCATTCTGGAAAAATCCACAATCCTTAAAGCAATTGGAGTTAAGGAGGGAATGATCGAAAGTCTGATCGCCTCCGCGGTCTATATCAAACTCGGAACAACAAGCCCCGTAACCTTCTCGCCAGGCGCCGGTGAAGTATTCCAGGATACGCTGGAGGTCACCCTTTCGTGTGAAACCTCCGATGCTACAATATACTATACCCTTGATGGCAGCGAACCTGATAAGGAAACAGGCTTGATTTATAGTGCCCCTCTCAACCTAACGGAAACAACCCTCATTAAAGCGATTGCATGTAAGGAAAATATATACGATGCGCCTATTGCACAGGCCCAATATACACGATGGGAAACAGTGGCTGAGCCGAAATTTATTCCTGCCGATCAAAGATTGTTTCAAGACAGCATTATCGTCCAATTAACCTGTGAAACTCCACAAGCCACGATCGTCTACACCACCGATGGAAAAAAACCTACACGCGAATATGGAAATATTTACACCGCACCCTTGATCTTGACAAATAACACGACCATAAATGCCTTTGCGTATAAAGAGGGAATGTTCGATAGTGCGAAAGTAACCGCGGGATATGTTCGGCTTTATCCAGTAGCCAATCCGGTATTCAAACCCGGAAATAATTATTCGTTCCAGGACGAACTTTATGTGACGATTTCCACCGCGACACCCCAAGCCCAAATCCGATACACAACGGATGGTACAGACCCTTCGCCCACGCATGGCCATATTTATACCGGACCCATCCGGTTGACTTCCACCATCACGATAAAAGCAATGGCGTTTAAAACGTATATGATCGATACCCCCGTTTTTTCGGCCACATATACAAAAGTGCTTGGCGGAACACAAAAATGGATATATGAAACAGACAGTTCTATCGATTCGTCCGTAGCGATCGGAACAGATGGAACGATCTATGTCGGGTCGTACGACCAATATCTTCATGCCGTCAATGCAGATGGAACCCGCCGATGGACATTTCATGTTGAAGGATGGATTTTTTCTTCACCCGCCGTGGCACGAGATGGAACGATCTATGTGGGTTCCGGTAATGGAAAACTTTATGCGATTTATCCCGACGGCACATTAAAATGGACCTACAATACCGGAAAAACAATCGTCTCCTCACCTGCAACAAGTCCAGATGGAACAGTTTGTGTTCATGTAGATGGTAAACTTGTCGCGATTCGTTCCGATGGAACTCTTAAGTGGCAATGCGCCACGAGCGTAAGTGGAAGCTACAATTATTCTTCTCCTGTCATAGCACGTGACGGAACAATCTACATCGGTTCCGTTGATAAAAAAATCTATGCGATCACTTCCAATGGAACAAAAAAATGGACCTTCCAGACCGGTAATTATGTCGATAGTTCCGCAGCCATCGGCGCAGACGGCACGATTTATATAGGTTCGGGAGATCGAAAACTCTATGCGATAAATCCTGATGGTAGTATGAAATGGTCGTATCTTACAGGCGGATATATCGACTCCTCTGCCGCCGTTGCTTCAGATGGTACAATATATGTCGGTTCTGCCGATGGAAAACTCTATGCCCTCAATTCAGATGGTACGCTCAAATGGACATTTTCAACCAACAAGGAAATGCATGCCTCGCCGGTAATTCGAAGCGATGGGGTCGTGTATATTGCTTCAATGGATGGTTCACTCTATGCCGTTGGAACAAACGGAACTCAAAAATGGAAATTTACCATGGGAGGGGCTGCCGATGCTTCTCCTTCAATTGGAAACGATGGGACCATTTACGTGGGTTCAAAAGATCGGAAACTCTATGCGATTCGGGGGGCCGGAACTCTGGCGGATATGCCCTGGCCCAAATTCCGCTATAACGAACGACAATCAGGAAATTTGAACGATCCTTGATCGGATACACCCTGAGGCCTACAACTGACGGATAAGATCGTCTGCGGAAATGTTTGTCTTTTTGAATAGAGGTTCAATGGCCTTTATAAAACGTTGCCCGTCTTCCCAATAGCCCGCCGTATGCTCCAGCGATGGGTCCATCGCACACCAATAGGCGTTGAACTGACGCATGAAAAGTTCTCGAATATACTTGCTGACGATGGATGCCCAGGCGATAAGCAGGTGATGATTTTCACCTTTTTTGCAAAAATGAATCGAAATAGATCGACCGTCAAAATTCATCTGATAAGCGCTTTCCTCCGGTCCTTCGGTCTTAATCGTCAGGTCCGCTTCGGGAAACGCCCGTAACAAATTTCGCGCATAACAGTCTTTTCCGCCTTGTTTATCGATATTGACCATAATTGTCTTTTCTTGGCTTCTACTTGTAATATCCATAATCAAACGGATCGTCTGGCTGAAAACCACTTCCGATTTATTACGGGTCTGCTGCACCAGATAGTTATAGCGTTTTTCAACCAGAGGAACACACTTTACCGCGACAAGCTTCGCGCCCACACGGGTCATCTCCCTGCTTAGCATACCAATCGAAAGTTTCAGCGCGGAAGGCTCGATCTCGCAAGGAATCGACAGGGGCGAATGACAATACCAAGGGTGGCATAAATGCGGGTCCGGTTCCAGCGAGATGGTGTGAAGTAAATCACCCAATTCTTTTGGTTCAGTTTCTTCAGCTAAACTAATTCCCGCCAGAGTACCGCGCTCGAGTTCTCGAATATCTCTTCCACGACCGCGATATACCTTTTTACTATCAGCAATTACGATCCTGCCCCGAGCCTGCTTAACCCCGTCCGTCAGGCTGTTCGGAAAAAGTTGCCATAACCCAATGCCGGTTAGTTCAGCCGGTAAAACCATTGCCACCCCGGAGATTACAAGCGGGCCTAGCAGGGGGCCATAACCGGCTTCATCGATTCCAATTAAAAGCATGGCGGCATTTCCTTCGATCTTTTAAAACTTGATAGTTCATCTTTTAAAATGTGACATTATTTTTTA
>JAAZAW010000079.1 GCA_012514125.1 Phycisphaerae bacterium
CAGTTGACATTGCCGATCAGGCAGACCTTTTGGCCATAACGTTTTTTCACTTCGGCGATATCCACTCCCGCCTGCGGATCGATGGAATGCAGGGCATGGGGATGACACTCGATAAGCTGATCGAGAATCGGCATGATATTGCCGTCGGTATGTTTGATGGTGTAAAAAACGAGGCGATGGAAAGAACCGAAGGTCGGCGCCCAGCAGGTCAGACCGCTGGTGAGATTGAGCCCCCACTCCGGCATCATCGCATCGCCGCAGGCCAGGGCCGCAAAGGGAATAACGATATCCGCACTCCAGAAGTCTTTACCAATGAACGTCGCGCTCGTCCACTGCGTCTGCCATTGACTGTTGCCGTTGAGTTCACTAGGGTCAATTATGAATTCAGGAATCCAGGCCAAAAATGAAAGCGTCGGAAAAAATTTTCACCAGAATCAAGATAAAAAGTGACATCGGATGGACGCCAAACGGATTCGAACCAACGACGTCCAGTTTCCCAAGCTGGCATTCTCCTCTTGGATTACATTTCCTTCCGCCCTGATTTAATATGCAGATGATAACTTAACCAGCTTGAGGGACGATAATTAATAATTGGTTGTCGATAAAGCCATTTCATAATTATTAAATGAGCATCGTTACCTTCTTCTCGACCCTCATTCATCAAAAGGATGCGTGTCTCTGAAATTCATCCAGCATTGCCATAAAATTCTCATACGGCACACCATAGGCAATTGAATGGCTTGGTCCCAGAATAATGCCTTTTCGTGTTTTGGCTACTGTCAGAGCATTGCGGACATTTTGCCGAACCTCTTGCGAAGTGCCTTTAAGCAGCACTTCCACCGCCAGACCGCCCCAGAAAACGATTCGATTGTCAAACCGATCCTTAAGTTTGCTCAAGTCCATCCCCGCTCCTGTCTGAAGCGACTGATACGCATCGATCCCCGCCGCGATGAACATATCGATCAGTTCCCATGTATAGCCGCAACTATGAAGAAAAACATAGGGCGAATAATGTTTGAGGTGCTGCACCCTGGTTTGCATCGCCGGGAAACAAAATTCGCGAAACATTGGCGGCGAGAGTAGCGACGCTCGAGTCGTACCATAATCTTCCTCCACCAGCACTCCCTGCTGACCCGGCCGAACCATCTGGGCATCGAGAGCGCCAAAGTGATGGATATGATATTGAATTGCCGCACGCACGGTTTCAGGATTTTCCAGATACTCCATTAATCCGTTTTCCATCCCGCCGAGCTTGGGCATGGCCCCGAGATATCCGGGCCCGAGAATGAACCGTTCTTTCCCCAAATGCGCCAGCAGATAATCAAAGGCTTCAAAGACCGAAGGGTCCATCTTCGGAGCTTCCTTCGCCGGAGAAAAGTCCTCCGGTGTATAACATTTATTCTTCAGCGTCGGATCTTCCACGCAGACAAATTCATTGCTGACTTCCGAAATCTTATAAACCCGGCCCGCCTGATCCTCCCATATCTGATCGTTCACCTGACGGACCTTTTCGGGCTGATAATCCTTCGGCGGCAGCAAACACGCCTCCTTCGCGCAGATCACATCGCACAACCCGATCTTCTGAAAAAACTCCACCGTATCTTTCTTGAGACTCTCAGCCACCTCATCGCGCTTTCCGTGCCAAAGGGCGATTTGCTGGGCGACCTTATTTCGAACATACGTCTTACGTCCAATGACTTTTTCAATGGTATCGCAATCCGTCAGATAAAATCCCAACGCCACCCGATCCGGCGTTCCAAACTTTAATGTCGTCTTAACCCGTTCGATACTGTCCATCACTTATGCCCTCTCCGCAATAGCAGCCTGAACCACCTGCTCAATCGCACGAACCTGTTCCGGATTGAGTACCGGACTCTCAGGCTTTTTCCACAGCGTTCTCGCCAATTCTCTCGCCACAGGTTCCGTATCCACTTCGCTTTGTCGGTCATGGGCCTGATCCCACGGCAGTGTCGAAAACATCGGTGAAATAAAAAGTTCCTTACGGAAATTTATTGCTGTGTGATCTTCTTCCAGAAACGTCCCGCCCGGCCCCACGTGATCGATCAGATCCACCGCCAGCGTTTCATTGTTGACTTCGATTGTCGATCGGAGACTTCGCCGCACAAATCTCACCAGTTCATGATCGATCACAAGCTGCGTGGGCGAAAACGTCAACGCGTTTTCAATGTGCCCCAGTGTTCCAATTCCCACCGCCCCCGCCAGCACGGGCATCAGCATCGATGAAACTTTTTCCGCCCCCGCATGTTCGTTATAGAAACAACTGTTCGTCTTGCCGCCATGAACGCCCGTGGGACAGCCATAGTATTCTGAAAGCAGTTGAACGCGGGCCATCAGCAGATGATTGCGATCCGCCCCGCCATACTTGAAAAGTCCGCTAGTCATATCGGTAAAAGATGGATTGATGTCCATAGCCACCATCCCATCCTCCCGAACCGCAAATCCCAACACCACCGCCGCCAGAGTCTCTGCCGCACCAAGGGCCAGAATTCCCGCAGCCGTCATCGGAGCGGTTGTCCCGCCCGCCGGCATTGTGTCGACCGTCTGCGGCAGTCCCAGCTTGATGTATTCCATGAAAATTTCAACCATATTGCGATCAAAGCAAAGCGGCGAACGTGTTTCTGCGTATCCCACCAGGATCGGCCGGCGCAGAAAATTCTCCTGAGAACCGGCCACGATCTTGGCGATCTCTCCGATCCAGTAAACATCGCGTTTATCGAAGGTTTCAATTCCACCAAGTTTATGAGTATACATCACCAGTGTCGCAGCCATCACTACCGGACGAATCTTGGCAGGAATCATCTGATCGGCCACCGGTAGCCCCGTATACGCTATTTCATCCAAATGGTTGATCATATTGATCGAACAGAGCACATCATCGCGCGTCGCCGGTCGGCGATTGCCCTCAAGATCGTGAATGAAACAACAAAATCCACCACTGCTGGCCGTAAAATCCGGATGAACCTGGTAGGATGTTTTCTGAAACCGCACATGAGAATACCGCACAGCCATTCGCTCCGGGCGGTTGAAATCTTCATAGCCCTTTCGCATCCGCTCAACCGCCTCGGCCGTTACTTTCGCGGGAAAATACACGCGATTTGAGCCGCTATCCACTCGACATCCCGCCTTTTTTAAATATGTCGTCGCCTCTTCGGAATCGATGATCATTCCGGTCTGCTCAAGAATTTTCCGTGCCGCCTGATCGATCCTGTACATCTGGTCCGGCGTTAAAATACGAATCGGTTCCATAATACTTTCCTTTACTGTTTCAATGGATTGATATTCAATTGCTGTAAACTATGTTCCGCCAGGGCAAAGATGTCATCCACCATCGCTCGGCTATGACGAAAATCATTGACGATGGGATCCGTGCTCAGGACCGCGGCGGCTTTGGCTTTATTCCACTCAACCGCCGCCTCCATATACTGCTCCTGTCGAATCAGCGTCGCTCCAACGATGCTCGCGATCAGGGGCGGCAGCACTCCGGCTGAAAGCGGCTGAAGCCCGGCTGAATTGACCAGACACCGCGTCTCCACGATCGATCCTGTCGGTAAATTCGGAATCTGTCCGACATTCGGGGCATTGAGTACATCCACCAACTCTCCCCGGCCATGCAACGCGGCAATAAACTTCGACACACATTCACCGCTCGGACTTATCACCAACTCTTCGGATAAAAGCGACTGCAACTTTTTGATCCCGTTGCGCGCATCATGCACCATGGCGGAGCGTTTCTCAATTCGATCGTATTTCAGGCTCCAATGATTGCGAAGTTCCGCAGACTTCATGAACTGCGGCAAAAATTCGCAGATATGCAGATCGCTGATCGCGGGCAGATATCCAAGCTCATTCCATATCACAAATCGAAGTCGTTCTTCCTCCCGACCGGCAAAGGGATCATCCGCCACATTGAGCGATTTTCCCTGATAGGCCGCCTCAATCGCCCCGCTCTTTCGCAGCAGTTCAAAACCATCTTCGCCGCGCACTTTCAGATCTAAAAGCCACGAGCAATGATCAATCCCCGCCGTCACAAAATCGATCTCATCCATGCTTTCAGCCCCCAGAAGTCCCAGCAACGCCATAAGATGATTGACTACACCGTGACAGAATCCCACCGAGCGGATAGAAGTATACTTGTTGACACACCGTGTAATGGCCGTCAACGGGTTGGTCACATTAAGTAACCATGCTTTCGGGCAAAGTTTTTCCATCTGCCTGGCTAGATAAATAAAATAAGGTACATGGCGAATTGTCCGGCTCGCCCCTGCAGGACCCACCTCGGATCCTTTGAGATTCCAGTACCCGTATTTTCGACCGATACGGTGATCTTCAAGTTCCGGCTCAAGCCCGCCGATCGACACCGCCACCACCACACAATCCGCTCCCATCAAAGCCTCATTTAACGCCGTCGTCTTCGTCAACTTCAACTTCACGGGTGCGTTAATCATCAAACGAAGGCACAGTCCATGCACTTCCTCCAACGCCTGAGCATTGATATCCATCAGGCACAGCTCCGTCCCATTAAAAAAGTCGTTGATCAAAAAATCACTGACCAGCCGATGAGTCCACGCATACGAACCACCACCAATGAATGCAACCTTCATGAGAAAAACTCCTTGTGAATGTCGTGATCCAATCTTAAAAGCGATTATACACCCATTGCATCATCGACAAGAAAAATAGACTAGAACGGGTTGAACAGACCGATTGTAAATTTATCCACCCGTCAACCGGAAAGTCTATTCAAGCCTTAACCCAATGGTTTTCTCGCTTCATAGAATGAATATCGCCGGTATGACGTGGTTAAATCTCTCAATTTTGCTGGAAATTGAGACTTGACCATCGGCTCTCATCCCAAAGCGGTGGCCTGATAAGTATCATTGACCGTCCGAAACCAAAAACCGCTCGAAAAAGACAAAAAATAGATCGACAAAGGCAAAAAGTCGATCGTACTTTCAAAAATGTCGATCGGCTTTTAAGAAATGTCGATCAACAAACAAGAATTGTCGCTCGACAATCGCTCATTGTTGAGCGTGAAATGACAATTTGTTGTCACAAATTGACGAAAATTCGTCATTTTTCCATAAAATTACACTTTATTCTATCAATAAAAGTGATATTTTAAGACAAATCCGACCAGCTAAAAAAACGGATATCTTGTTGTTTAACAAAAATTTAAAAGATTTTTTAGGCGTTGTGGGAAAATTAAAAGTTTAAGAAAAGATGACTTTGTCACGGCTGACAGGCTTTGAGTCGGGAATGAAGGTGGTTTTATCAGTATTATTTAATCTATTTAGTGATTTTCATTGATCGGGTTGGATTAAAGTGATCGCAGGCATACAATAAAAAATAAATTACATAAAATTAAATAATTTATCTTGAAATAATACCAATATGGTATTAGAATATGAAGGTGTAATACCGGTTAGGTATTATGCTCAAATGAAAGATCGGAAGGTGGGAAATGCTTAAATATCAAAAAGTTACCGATCTCCTCAAAAAATGTATTCAATATGGCGATTACACCGTTAAGGATATTCCGACTGAACGAGAACTTGCGATGCGCAGCCGGTTTTGAAGAAAAAGTAACGTGTTGTTGTACACGTATTGATGTACGTCATCTCTTTTATGCTGTTTGTCCATAAAGAAAGGAGGTTATAACGCAAATCTGAAAGGATAGGTTGCCACCTGAATTGTGGGTTCTTTTATTGCAAAAGGAGATTATGATGAAAAAGTGTCTTGTGGGAGTGTTGGTGTCGGTGTTGGTCATCTGTAGCGCGGCCATGGGAACAACCTCGTGGAATTTTGACGATGGAAGCGCACAAGGGTGGTATATGGGAGGGTCTCCGACATCCCAGTCGTCGGTTGCCCCATATCTTGATCCGATCTCGGGATCATATTGTTTACAGATCCATGATCCGAACTATGGCGGTTCCCCGTGGGCGATCATTAATGTAAACCGGGTGGTGCAGGCCGGCGCGACGCTGAAGTTCGACCTGAAAACCGGCGTCCGAATGGATGAAGGCTATTCGTATGAGGGATGGGTTCCCCTGTGGCCCGGTCACGGCGACGTCGAGGAACTTAAGGTGGCTCTGATAGGGCCGGGCGGGACTCAGACCTTAGGGGCCCTGACCAATGTATTGGGTTTCTTTGTTCCTTTTGTAGAAGGAGATCGGGCAGGTAATTGGTTTACGTTTCAGACGACCTTATCGGCTATGGGTATTGCCGAAGGATCGCGGATCACTCAAATTGTCGTTTATTTGAAGCAGGCCGGTCACTGGAAGCCGACCATTGTTCGAATCGACAACATCGAGATTACCAATGTTGTTGAGGATTATTCTGTGTGGAATCTTGATTTTGATGATGAAACCACACAAGGGTGGTATATGGGAGGGTTTACGACATCCAAGTCGTCGGTTGCCGCATATTGGGACCCGATCTCGGGATCGCATTGTTTACAGATCCATGATCCGAACTATGGTGGTTCTCCATGGGCCATCCTCGATGTGGATTATACGGTGCAGGCTGGCGCGACGCTGTCCTTTTACCTGAAACACGGCGTCCGAACGGATGAAGGCTATTCGTATGAGGGATGGGTTCCCGAGTGGCCCGGTCACGGCGACGTCGCGGAAATTAAAGTGGCTCTGGTGGGGCCGTGCGGGACCCAGACCTTAGGGGCTCTGAGCAATGTATTGGGGTTCATTGATGCTTCGACATGGTATGGAGGGAATTGGCATGTCTATCAGACATCTTTGTCGGCTATGGGCATTGCCGAAGGAGCGCGGATCACTCAAATTGTCGTTTATTTGAATCAGCTCGGCCACGTGAAACCGTCCATTGTTCGAGTCGACAACATTGAGATCGCCAATGTAATCGAGAATCCCGTCTCCGGCAGTGTCGATGGTGTGGTTAATGACGGCGAATACGATGTGGTTTGCTACGATCAGTTCGGTGCGGCCAATGGCCAGGGAACCTGGGTAAGCGAAAGTGTATCGTCGATCACCGACATCTACCGCTGGGGCTGCAAGGTCGAAGATGGCGTATTCTATAGTTTCGTCGAACTCAAGAATCGTAGCATCGCAACAATTGACAACTTTGGTTCGGGCGTTCCCAAGAGCTTTTACGGATTCTTTATCGACGTCGATAACGATCCGGCGACCGGCCAGGCCCATAACAGCTTCCCCAACGACAACGGTTTCGATATCGAACTGGAAGTCGGCAACGATCATGGGTATCTGTGTTCGCCTGGTTCGATCAACTTCTGGTACGGCGTGGACTTTGATGACGAAATCCCGGCCCCCAATGCTCAGGTGTATTACAAGGGGAACGTGCTGGAGATGTCATGCCCGGTGGCGGACATTCTCGCGCAGGCCGGTGTGAGTGCGGAGAACGGCCGATTCTGGCGAATCGCCCCTCGCACGGCAGGCAAGCTGCCCGGCAGTGGCGCCGTTGATTATGCGTCGGATATGTCCGATCCGGCGGTGATCGATATTACGAACAAGGCCCAGAAGTTTATTCCCGCGGTTGACGGTGTGATCAGCGCCGAAGAATGGGCCGGCGGCATGTTCTGCGATTGGACGAAGCCGGGTCTGAA
>JAAZAW010000080.1 GCA_012514125.1 Phycisphaerae bacterium
ATTACACCGTCCGCATTTGCCGACACCGCATTTCATTCGATTTTCAAGCGTGGTGTAGATGTGGTGAGGATCAAAACCCAGTTTGTCCAGCGCGACGAGTGTGAACTTGATCATAATCGGCGGCCCGCAAAGAACGACAACGGCATTTTCGGGCGACGGGGCAAGCTCTTCGAGTATCGTCGGGACAAATCCGATTTTATTGGTCCAATACGGTGTCTGTCCGCCGGGATCAACCGTTACCGCCAGATCGACATCGCCGCGTCCCCGCCATTGATCGAGTTCATCTTTGTAGACAAGATCGGCCACAGTCCGGGCGCCGTAAACAATCGTGATTTTGCCGTATTTTTCGCGATGATCCAGACACGACCAGATAACGCTGCGCGTCGGAGGCAAAGCGATCCCCCCGGCAACGAAGACAAGATTTTTTCCTTCGAAATTTTCCAGTGGGAAATAATTTCCATAAGGGCCTCGAAAACTGACCATATCGCCCACATCGCACCCGGCCAGTGCTGTAGTGACACGCCCGATTTTTCGAAAGGTGCATTCAATGGAATCTTTACGAGTTTCCGGGCTTGCGACGCAAAACGGACATTCGCCCTCACCAAAGATGCCGTACAAGCCGAACATACCGGTGCGATATTTGACTTTGAATCGTTCATGGTCGGCACCCTCTGTAAATTCAAGTCGAAGCGTTCGCACATCGGGCGTTTCCTCATGTATCGCGGCAATCCGCATCATCGCGGGCTGATAAATATTTTTATGATCGTGTCCACAATCGCAATGTTCCACCGTCCAAGTCTCCTGTTCATCTTTGCGATGAATTGTCTTTATTTTCCACCATTCGTTGAAAGAGTCACGAGTGTCTGCGTCACCCCCATATCGACCGGACAAACTCGGCTGCATCGACCGCAGCCGGTGCAACTGATCTGTCCAAATCTTTCCAGATAATAATTAAATTTGTGCATGATTCGCTGCCGCCATCGCGAAGCCTGATCGGGGCGAGGATTATGTCCCGATGCGTGACGCGTAAACATGGCGAACGAACAACTGTCCCAATTTTTTCGACGAACACCATGATAAACATCGCCTTCGTCCTGAATATCGAAACAGTGGCAGGTTGGGCACACAAATGTACACACACCGCAACCCACACATCGAACAGAAATCGTCTTCCAGAAATCCGATTCGAAAATTTCCGGCGAATTAAGTTTTCGAATCACCGCATCAAGATCAAATTTCACCGGCACCTCGGCAGGCGGTTTGACGGAAACATCCGTACTCGTGGTTGAAAACACATCACCCAATTTATCGATAAAATCCTGTCCTGCGGGCGTTATCGCACTAACGCGCCAGCCGGCGCTATCGACAAGTTCATGCAAAAGCACGTCCGAACCTGTCGAAACATCCGGTGAGGATTTAAGGGATGTGCACATGCAAAAGTCGTCTTTTTTGTTGCACGCAATCGAAACAATGACAGAATTTTCACGGCGTTCAAACCAGAACTCATCGCATGCGTCCCAGGCGAAAAGAGCATCGTCAATTGTCAAACTCACCGCATCGCAAGGTCGAGCACCAAAAATAACTCGCTGCTTTTTCGGTAAAACATAATTTTCCGCATCGACCTGCTGTTTTTTAATCTCGTATTTCATCATCGGTTCGGTTCGTGGAAAAAAAAGTTCCTTAAGCGGACGATCGGGCAGAATCTGATCGAAACAAAATTCTTCCGCCCTGGAAATTTTCCCGTACCACGACGATGTATCGTTTTTCCGCGGGCCGAATACCTCGCAACCGTCACCATTGAGGCGGGCAATCATTTCATCCAGTTTATTTTTTTCTAATATCTGAGCCATTCTTTTTCCTAAAGGATAAACGTTTCCGGATCGTCTTTTTTGAAATCCGCCAACACGGGCAATTGCGTCGAAGACTCACCGGCAAAGTGATTGAATTCCTTGAGTACCTCCTGAGCCATTCGCTGATTCAAAAGCATCAGCGGAATCCCCGCCGGACACGCCTGCTCGCAATTTCCACACCCGACACATCGACCCGCCAGATGAAACGCCCGAACAAGGTTCCATTCCAGATTGCCAAGATCGTGTGCCGAAGCATTAATCCACTGCGGCTGATTACAATCGACAATACAACGCCGACAATAGCACATCGGACAGACCTGCCGACACGCATAACACTTGACGCAACGGGAAAATTGCTCTCGCCAGAACGCAAATCGTTCCTCCGCGCTCATCATTTCGAGTTTCACAATCACCTGAGCGCGATCATTGACAAAACCTCGCGATTTAAGCTGTTGAATCGAATCGGCATAATGATCGACGTGTTCACCGTCGAGCATTTTAATCGCACTGTCCAACTCGCCGGGCTTTTCCGCTTCAAATCCGAGAATAATCACACAATCCGGGTTAATCTGCCCTTCTGCCGCAAGAATATTCACACTCCGAACGCCCGCCGTCGTCAAAAAGATCGCAACCTTTTTTCCGTCGAAACTTCGCAGCAATTCTTCGCGAACAAGATAATTCGCCAGATTCTCACAGCACAATCCATCCAGCACCATTCGCTCAAGCTCGCTCACTTCTTTAACAAATGTCGCTCTTCGCCGATTTTCAACCGAGCCGCGCTCATAGCCGATGACCATCGCCACCTCGCCGCACTCCAGCAACTGCCTGGTCCGTTTTATATGTTCTTCCAACGTATTACCCATCGTTGTCTTACACTCCTTGTCAGCCTAAATCTCTGCCGGCGATTCAATATCGCGAATCAATGTTTTATAAGGTTCAAACGGTCCAAGTGTTTTAAGCTTTTCCGTCATTTCGTTGATAATTTCCGCAAACTTGTTACCCTCGGCGGCGCTGATCCAACTCACCCATATCCGCTCATCGGGAATACCGACAAAATTTAGCAGTGAACGAAAAACCGTCCACCGCCGGCGAGCATGAAGATTACCGCTCGTAAAATGACAATCTCCCGGATGACAGCCGCTGATCAACACACCGTCAGCCCCCTTCTGAAGCGCCTTGAGGATAAACATCGGACTGATCCTCCCCGTGCACGGCAGCTTGACAATCCGCACATTCGGCGCATACTTCAATCGGCTCGTCCCCGCAAGGTCCGCGCCCGCATACGTGCAATACGTACACACAAACGCCACGATTTTCGGTTCAAATTCTTTTGTCATCAACTTCCCACTTCTAACTTTTAACTTCCTGCTTCCTTCACAATCCCATCACCTGGCCGAAAATCTGCCGCTCACTGTAACCCGCCAGATCGATGCTGTTCGATCGGCATAACGCCACACACGTTCCGCAACCCTGGCACATTCCCGGATTCACCTGCGCGACATATTTAATCACCTTGCCGTTTCGATCACGAATTTCTTTCTTCTCTATCGCCTTGAACGGACACGCCTGCAAACAACTCCAACACCCCGAACACGTCTCAGGGTTCACCATCGCAACGACAGGCTCGCGCTCAAGCTCGTTCCGGCTCAACAACGCCAACACCTTGCTCGCAGCCGCCGATCCCTGCGAAACCGATTCCGGAATATCCTTAGGTCCCTGACACGCCCCCGCCAGAAACACCCCTGCCGTCGCCGTCTCGACCGGACGAAGTTTCGGATGGGCCTCGTTGAAAAATCCATTCTCATCATATCCAATACCGACGATTTGCGCAAACTGTCGCGCATCAGACTTGGGGATCGCCGCGGTCGCCAACACCACCAGATCCGCCGCAATTTCCATCGGCTTACCCAAAAGCGTATCTGCTCCGCGAACAATCAACTCACCGCACTGCGGATAAATCTTGCTCACTCGCCCGCGAACATAGCACGTATGATCTTCCTCGATCCCTCGCCGAGTGAATTCATCATATCCCTTGCCCGCCGCTCGAATATCCATATAAAAAACATGCGCCTGACCATCGTGCACCTTGTGTTTATAAAGCATGGCATGCTTGGCGGTATACATGCAGCAGATTTTCGAACAATACTTCAAACCTTTCGACGAATCCCTGCTGCCGACACACTGAATAAAAACAACCGTCCCAGGCTCTTGCCCATCCGAAGGCCTGAGAATTTTTCCGCCGGTCGGACCACTCGCCGAAGCCAGACGCTCAAACTGTAAACCCGTAATCACATCCGGATATCGCCCATAGCCATATTCCCCATAAATATCCGTATCCTGAACGTCAAACCCCGTCGCCACAACAATCGCTCCAACTTCGAGTTCGACGATTTCATCTTTCATCTCGTAATTAATCGCGCCGGTCGGGCAAACCTTCGCGCACACCCCGCACTTGCCCGTCTTGAAATAAATGCAGTTCTCCCGATCGATCGCCGGTTTGTTCGGCACCGCCTGAGGAAACGGGGTATAAATCGCCGTTCGATTCCCCAGCCCGCAATCGAATTCGCTTGGGATTTTCCGCGATGGACATTTCGTCATACACTCACCACACCCCGTGCACTTGTCCACATCCACATAACGCGACTTGAGCCGAACCCTGACCTGAAAGTTTCCAATAAAACCCGTCACCTCTTCAACTTCGGCGTAAGTATAAAGCTTGATCTTCGGATGCTGAGCCGCCTCGACCATTCTCGGCGTCAAAATACACTGCGAACAATCCAGCGTCGGGAATGTCTCCGAGAGCTGAGCCATATGTCCACCCAGCGAAAGCGTCCGCTCCACCAGCACCACCTCGTGCCCCGCGTTCGCAATATCCAGAGCCGCCTGAATCCCCGCGATTCCCCCGCCGATCACCATCGCCCTTCGCGTCACCGGCACCTCAATCGGCGTCAGTTCGCTGTTACGTTTCACCTTCTCGACCATCGATCGAATAATCTCAATCGCCTTGATCGTCGCCTCTTCTTTGTCCGTATGTACCCACGAACACTGC
The DNA here is from genome assembly GCA_012514125.1 of Phycisphaerae bacterium. Lineage (GTDB taxonomy): Bacteria > Planctomycetota > Phycisphaerae > JAAYCJ01 > JAAYCJ01 > JAAZAW01. Next base: position 4,900 of record JAAZAW010000080.1, read on the forward strand.
TCGCGAATATTCGCCATTTCGCACAAATATGGATTTAGCCCCGCCTCCGAACAAACACGTCGAAATGTCGTCTCATGCATTCTCGGCGAACACGCCGCCACCACCACACCCGAAAGTTTGCGTTCGCGAATCGCCCTGCGAATCTGCTCCTGCCCCGGATCGCTGCACATATATTTATAATCGACGGCATACGCCACACCCGGATGGTTTGACAATTCTGCCGCCACCCGCGCGCAGTCAACCGTCCCCGCGATATTCTCACCGCAATGACAAATAAAAACACCGATCCTCGCCATCATCTATCCTCATACGGTGGTTTCTATCCACCCTCTTTCATTTTCTTACAAGGCTCATCGCCGATACAAAATGTTTACCCAGCGCAAGTTCCTGAACATCCGCACCGCAGGCAATCGCCAACAACTCCGACAAATAATACACCGGCATCGGCGTGATATCACCAAACCGTTTTCGCATCTTGCGCTGACGCATATCCAGATTACTATGGCAAAGCGGACACGCCACCACAAACGCCTGCGCCCCGTTCTCCGCCACATTTTTCGCGATCTTGTGCGTCAACTCTTCGATCATCCCAGGCTCAGCCATCGTCAACCCCGCCCCGCAACATTCCACCTTGAACGCCCAATCCACAGGCTCTGCGCCAATCGCCCGCATAAGCTGATCCATTCGAGTCGGATTTTCCGGATCGTCACCCGCCATCAAATTCATGGGCCTGCTAAGCAAACAACCATAATAACAAGCCACCTTCAAACCCTTAAGCGAATGAACCACTTTCTCCGCCAGAAATTCCGGCTCAAGCCCGAAAATCAATTCCATCGGATTGATAAATCTCGCTCGGCACTTCGCCTCCAATCCCGTAATCTCTTTGATCTCGTTGCGAAGTTCCACCGATCGCAACAGTTCATTCCTCCCAATCACCTGCCGATTCAAACACGACGCGCACGGAGTCAGCACATAATCAAATCCCTGCGCATCCGCCAGCACCTGATTTCTCGCCGTTAACAGCATCGAAAGTTTATGATTCGTCGCATGAGCACTGCTCGCGCCGCAGCAATTCCAATCGTCGATTTCGCGAAGTGTAAGTCCGAGTTTTTCACAAAGCTTCCGTGTGGAAATATCGTAATCTTTCGCCGTCCCCCCAAGCGAACATCCCGGATAATACCCAATCGTCATCGATGTGTCGATTTTGACAGATTCACTCGGCGCAATTTCAGTTTTCCCAGGCCGCCGCCTCTGAGCCTTATCGACCCGCCCCTGGCTCTGAGCCTTTTCCGCCGTCTCGAAAATTTTCACAATCTGATCGATATGCTCCACCCGTTCGCCGCCGGTAATCAGCGAAAACGGATTGATCTTTCCCTGAAGCATCATGAGTGCGCCGTTATCCATATCCTGCAAAAACGTCCCTGTTCGCAGTTTGTAATTTGTCACCAGCGCCAATTCCGCGAGTCGCCCCGTTTTCCGCACCGCATTCAGCAGGGAAATATGAAACGCCTCGACTCGTTTTCGCATTTTGTCGGGTGAAACCAATCCCCTCACAATCGCCATCTCCCGAAGCGCATCCATCGTCGCCGCGATATCCATTCCCTGCGGACAGCGGGCCGTACACGTCTGACATCCCATGCACGCCCAGAGTGATTGACTCCTCATCGCCTCGTCGATCCGCCCCGTCTGGATCAGCCTCATGATCACACTCGGCGGATTATCCATCGCCCCACCCGCCGGACACCCCGCCGTGCATTTGCCGCACTGATAACAGCACGCAAAGTCATTGCCCGTTGCCCGTTCGAGTTCCAGCAAATCTTTTTTTGATTGATCGTCCGTCACAGTATCATCCTTATTTTATCTCACCCGCGTATGGACTATTTCATCCCGCCGGTTAAATGATGCCTAATTCTACCTTCCAACCCAACCGTATTCAAACCTTATACGCTTTTGATTTAGTCGTGTCGTAGCATTACAAATATCAAAATTTCGGGCGCTGAGCCTGTGGTCCCTGAGCTTGTCGAATGGGTCGAAGCGACAGGGTGGAAGCAAACAAAAGACCCTTCGACTTTCCTCAGGATCCGAAACGACGACACGTTTAAATCAAAGGCGTATAACATCGCAGCACAGTTCCCCTCGAAAAAACAGCCCCGGGTCTGCCGAGGGGGTCTTATGCGAAAATCATATCGGCGGACCAGGGGTCTGGTATCGCTTGTTTCAACAAAATAATAATTCTATTGGGTTAACTGATCGTTTTTTTCCTACTTCCCTTTTTCTCAGGCGGAACATGCTTACGGTGCGCACTTGCAGGCTTGACCAGTTCAACAACGTTATTAAATTCTCCATTCGAATGACGCAATCGCGTTGTCCGCCGAACTTCAGCTCTGAGATTTTTGACAATGAAACCCACCGCTTCATCCACATCGTCCGTCACATGAAATAACGCCATGTCCTTTTCATCGATGGAATGATATTTCTTAAGCATTATGTCGGAAATCCAGTCTACCAACCCGCTCCAATAGTCCTTTCCAATACAAACAATCGGAAATTTCGGAGCCTTGTGCGTCTGCACCAGTGTCATCGCCTCGAAAAATTCATCCAGCGTGCCAAAACCGCCCGGCATGCAGACAATCGCCTGGGCATATTTGACAAACATCATTTTCCGGGCGAAAAAATAATGAAAATCCAGCGAAACATTCTGATAAGGATTGGCCACCTGCTCATGCGGCAGATGAATATTAAGACCCACACTAATCCCATTCCCATCGTGAGCGCCTTTATTCGCCGCCTCCATAATTCCAGGCCCACCACCGGTAATCACCGCAAATTTCCGCTTCACCAGCTTTTGGGCCAACTCCTCCGTCTTTTTATAATACTTGTCCTTGGGGTCCGTCCTCGCCGAACCGAAAATACTGACCGCTTTGCCGATTTTCCCCATCGTCTCAAAGCCTTCCACAAACTCAGCCATGATTCGAAATACTCGCCAAAGGTCTTCAAAATAAAAACTCTGTAATTGCAAATCGTCTGTTTTACTCATAATTTTTCCTGACAACCTTCCTGAGAAAATATACTTCTACTATCGACAAAACAAAGCCTTCGTCTCAAATGTCCGGCAAAACATTGTACTTTGAACATATTCCAAAAGTTCAAAAAAAAATCCCGGGATCACTTTGACGTAATCCCGGGCTTGATATTCTTTTATGAACAATTGTCCATTTTTCAGCTCAACGCCGACTCCGTCCTACGTCGCATCGCCAACCGGTGTCGTTTCTTCTTTCGGCTTGGAAGACACTCCTTCAAAATACAAGTTGCCGTCCTTCACCGATACAATCACGCGATCCTTGCCGTGATATTCGCCCTTCAGAATATTCTCCGAAAGCGGGTCCTCGACGTATTGCTCAATTGCTCGACGGAGCGGCCGGGCTCCAAAATCCGGATTATAACCTTTTTCAATCAGGAGTTCCTTCGCCTCTCCGGTGAGTTCGAGTTCCAGACCATGCTCAGCCAACCGTTTGTACACCTTCGTCATTTCAAATTCGACGATCTGCGTCAGGTTGTCCTTCGTCAGACCTCTGAAAACGATCGTATCATCGAGCCGATTCAAAAATTCAGGCCTGAAGTGCTTTTCAACTTCCTTATTCAGCATTTCTTTCATCTTCGCATAGTTGTTGCCTTCTGCGGAGGTGCGTCGGCCAAAGCCAAATCCGCCGCCTTCCTTGATCAACTCTGCTCCGATATTACTAGTCATGATGATAATCGTATTACGGAAGTCGATGTTCCGCCCGAACGAATCGGTCAACCGGCCTTCTTCCATAATCTGAAGCAGCATGTTGAACACATCCGGATGCGCCTTTTCGATTTCGTCAAGCAGCACGACTGAATAAGGCCGACGACGAATGCGTTCCGTCAACTGGCCGCCTTCTTCGTATCCCACATATCCCGGAGGCGCGCCGATCAGACGCGAAACGTTGTGCTTTTCCATATATTCGCTCATGTCGAGCTGGATAATCGCATCTTCCGAACCGAACATGAACTCTGCCAAAGATTTGGCCAGCAAGGTCTTACCCACACCCGACGGACCGACAAAGATAAACGTTCCAATCGGTCTGCGCGGGTCTTTCATGCCGCTTCGACTCCGACGAATCGCGCGAGCCACCGTCGAAACCGCTTCGTCCTGGCTGACGACCCTCTTGTGAAGTTCGCCTTCGAGTTCCAGCAGCCGTTTGGTTTCTTCTTTTTCTAATCGCGTCAACGGAACACCGGTGATTCGGCTGACTACTTCCGCAATCACTTCCTCATCGACCACGCCGTCGACTTCCTTATTCTGATTTCGCCACTGGAGTTGCTTTTCATCTTTTTCGCGGCGAAGCTGTTCACAACGATCGCGAAGTTCCGCTGCCCGTTCATAATCCGCATTTTTCACCGCTTCGGACTTCTCGACTTCGATTCGCTCGATTTCCGTCTCAAGTTCCGTCAAATCCGGTGGTTTGGTCATCGAACGCAGACGAACGCGAGCGCCCGATTCGTCAATCACATCGATCGCCTTGTCAGGCTGGCATCGGCCCGAAATATATCGACCCGACATTTCCACCGCCGTCGCCAACGCCCCATCTGTAATCTGTACACGATGGTGGGCTTCATAACGATCTCGCAGACCCTTCAAAATTTCGAGGGTTTCCTCATCGTTGGGCGGTTCGACCATAATCTGCTGGAATCGACGTTCCAAGGCGCCGTCTTTTTCGATGTATTTACGATATTCATCAAGAGTAGTGGCACCAATACACTGGATTTCACCACGCGCCAACGCCGGCTTGAGCACGTTCGACGCGTCGATCGCGCCTTCCGCTCCGCCCGCACCGACCAGCGTGTGTAATTCATCAATAAACAATATAATATTCTTAGCCCGAATGACTTCATTCATGACGGCTTTGATACGCTCTTCAAATTGACCGCGATATTTGGTTCCCGCCACCATCATGGCCAGGTCCAAAACGACGATTCTTTTATCCTGCAAAATTTCGGGAATTTCCCTGCTGACGATTTTCTGGGCCAGACCTTCGACAATGGCAGTCTTACCCACACCCGCTTCACCGAGCAATACGGGATTATTCTTGGTTCGTCGGCAAAGAACCTGAATAACACGTTCGATTTCGTGTTCACGCCCTATAACCGGATCGAGTTGACCCTCGCGGGCCAGTTCAGTCAAATCACGGCCAAAACTGTCGAGTGCGGGAGTCTTCGTTTTTCCAGGTTCAGGTTTGATACCTCCACCCGCTCGAGACACCGAGCCTTTTTGCTCGGAACCTTCGCCACTGGCGCCAAGTAAATTCAGAACTTCTTCACGCACATCTTCAAGCTTCAGGCCAAGATTGACCAAAACCTGAGCCGCCACTCCGTCCTGCTCACGCAGCAACCCCAGCAGAAGGTGTTCGGTTCCGACGTAATTATGTCCAAGATGACGTGCCTCTTCGATCGCATATTCTATAACCTTTTTTGCACGAGGGGTTTGCGGCAATTTACCCATCGTCACCATGTCCGGACCGCTCTTGACGAGCTTTTCGACTTCCATCCGTACTTTACGAAGATCGACATCCAACTGCTTTAAAACAGTGGCACCAACCCCACTACCTTCTTTAACTAAACCTAATAATATATGTTCTGTACCAATATATTCATGGTTCAGTCTTTGAGCTTCCTGGTTGGCCAACGCCATGACCTTTCTTGCTCGATCTGTGAAACGTTCAAACATCCCAGCTCCTCTCTCTATATGTAATATTGCTTTTTAATCAAATCAAATGTGTTTGTTTTTCTATGTTATATTGTATGGGTGAATGGTCCATTCGTCAATCGACCCATCTTCATTTTATCGCAACGAACTAATGGACCATTTTTCTAATTTTCGATTCTTAATCTCAACTCCAACATCGGCATTATCTTAAATAACCTTTCGGGAAAAAAACCTTATTGAAGGGGTTAAAAAACAATTTTTTATTTTGTGAAAAATACTTTGATCAAAGTTTCCAATTACAAAGCTATATATGAATCTTCTTGCAAATAAAAGAGCCGCATGTTATACAAAAGGCAGTTTTAGGTTATTTATTAAGGATTTTGAGACACAGCGGACTGGAAAAAAGTCTGCTGTTTGTTTTATGCGCTATAAGGGTTTGGAAATATTGATTCCAAATCGTGCTATTTGTATGTAATTTTAACGGCTGAAAACTCATCTTTATCAGCCTGTTGCGGTTATTCTATAAATAAGGATAAAGTCATGTCCGTATTACAGTTGGAAAAAGAATTTGTCAATCCGTCGGTCGCATTTCGTTCCAAACCGTTCTGGGCATGGAACGACAAACTTGAAGAGTCCGAGTTACGCCGTCAGATTCGAATATTTCGTGAAATGGGCTTCGGCGGTTTTTTCATGCACTCCCGCATCGGACTTAAAACGCCTTACCTGAGCAAGGAGTGGTTCGATCTGATTCGAGCCTGTATCGACGAAGCCAAAAAGAACGGTACGGAGTCCTGGCTTTATGATGAAGATCGCTGGCCCTCCGGAGCCGCAGGCGGTTTGATCACAAAAGACCCGAAATATCGCTCTCAGTTATTACTTTTAACTCGCCATAATCTTCCGGAACGATTCATCTGGCCCGAAGAAGAAAATAAAGCCTATATCTATGGGGCGACTTTCGAAGATGAAAAAATAACCTGGTTCAAGAAACTTGATCAGGCAGCGGACATCGCCATTTTACCTCAAGGCGCGGAAGTGCTGGAATTTTCGATAGAAACTCATTTTGAAATTCCCTGGTACAACAATCAGACCTATCTGGACACAATGAATAAGGAAGCGGTCGCCAAATTCATCGAGGTGACCCATGAAGCCTATCGCCGCGAAGTCGGTGAAGAATTCGGCAAACAAATTCCGGGCATCTTTACGGATGAACCCAATCGTGGTCCGTTCTTCAGAAATTTTGAGGGAAATCGCCTGGGTATTCCCTGGACTGCGGAATTACCGGCCAAATTCGAGGAACTCTATGGTTCCGATATTATCCAACATGTTCCGGAAATCGTATTCGATCTGGTGGACAAACCCGATAATCCGACGCGATATCGCTACTTTTGCACCACAACACGACTTTTTGTCGAAAGCTTCGCCAAACAAATCGGCGACTGGTGCGAAAAAAATAACCTCCTGGCCACCGGCCACGTTCTCGAAGAACACCCTATCAGCAATACCACCAGTATTGTAGGTGCGGCGATGCAGTTTTATCCCTATGTGCAGGCTCCGGGCATCGACATCCTGACACAATCGCTCATCGAGTACATCACTGCCAAACAATGCGTATCGGTGGCGCGTCAAACGGGACGAAAATGGGTCCTCTCGGAACTCTACGGTTGTACGGGCTGGGAAACCACCTTTGAAACATACAAACACATTGGCGACTGGCAGGCAGCTATGGGCATCACCTTACGATGCCCGCACCTGTCGTGGTATTCGATGGCCGGTGAGAGCAAACGCGACTATCCTGCTTCGATTCACTACCATTCACCGTGGTGGAAACAATACAAGGCCGTTGAAGATTATTTCGCCCGCCTGGCTGTATTGCTTTCCGACGGCAAGCCGATTTGCGATCTGGCGGTAATCCACCCCATCGAATCGTACTACGTTTTATTTGACATGAACTGGATGATCAACCCGAAAATCAAGGAAATGGACAAGCAATACGAAGCCCTGGTCGATGGGTTGCTCGCCGAACACCTGGATTTCGATTTTGCCGACGAACAATTGATGCTCGACTTCAAGGCACAGGTCGGAAACGACTCTACCGGAGCGTATCTGCAGATCGGACAGATGAAATATCACGCCGTGCTCGTACCACAGCTTGTGACAATCAGATCAACCACTCTCGAAACACTCAAAGCCTTCGCCCAGGCAGGCGGCAAGGTGGTCTTTGCCGGACAGGCTCCGGATTTGGTTGACGCCCAAGTAAGCGAAGAAGCGAAAAACTTTGCAGGCGACAAAATCGTCGCGCCAGACAGTCGAGCCATCGCCGATGCGCTGGGCAATGAGGTGCGACGTCTGAACATCCAAAACGCACAAGGCGAAATACCCCCCATTCGTTATCAACTGCGTCAGATCGGAGAAGACTGGCTGTTATTCATGGTCAACACCGACCGTCAAAACAGCTATCGGCAAATCAACGTCAAAATCAATCTGGACTTGCCCAAAGGCGGACAAATTCAGGTGTGGGACGCGGTTTCGGGCAACCGGTATAAACTCCCGGGCGAACTCACCTATAAATCCGCCACTTTCAAAATCGATCTGACGGCATCGGGGTCCTGCCTGATCGTTATTACCCCACAGGCACAGGACCTGCCCGTGTGGGGTTCGTGCAAATCCACCGGACAGGAAATCGTCCTGGCGGAAGAAAGTTGGAATTATCTGCTCGACGATCATAATTCCATCGTCCTCGAACGAGCCGATGCAACCATGGTGGCCGAAGGTAAACGTAAATTCACCAAATCGAAGATGGAAATCATTCAGCTCGACCGGGCAATCCGTGAACACCTGGGATTGGAACCCCGAGGCGGCAATATGACTCAACCCTGGGCCGCGGAAGATCAACCGCTCGGACCAACGGCACAACTTTCATTGACCTATCGTTTCAACGTCAAAGCCTTGCCGACAACACCGATCCTCCTGGGGATCGAAGAACCCCGGCGATGGAAGATTCGCATCAACGATCAACTCATCTCGTCGGACATCACCACAGGCTGGTGGGTCGATCCCGCCATTAAGACGATCCCCATCGATCCGGTCGTCTTCCAGAAAGGCAAAAACTTCCTGACTCTCGAAGGAACCTTTGATCGAAAGGCCAACCTGGAGTTGATCTACCTGCTCGGACAATTCGGCTCGGAAACCGACGGCAAAAATGTTGCAATGACCAAGCTCCCCGGCAAGCTCAAACTCGGCTCCTGGCTCGAACAGGGATTGGCCTTCTACGCCGGCAATGTCACCTATCGCACAACACTTGAACTTACCCCCGAAGCCGGGAAAGCTTATCTCCTTAAGTTTCCGAAATTCGAAGGCTCCGCAATCGAAGTGACCATCAACGGACAAAAACCACAAGTCACCGGCTGGCCCGATTATCAGGTCGATTGCACCTCCTCGCTGACGGAGGGCAAAAACACCATCGATATCAAGGTGCTCGGGTCCAGACGAAACAGCTTCGGCCCATTCCACCTGACCACCGACAATCCGACATGGGTCGGGCCAAACTCCTATATTCAAAATCCGGAAGCACTCAACGAATGGCAGGAAGAAATGCGGCTCAAAAACTACGGCCTGTACGAAGCACCGGTGTTGACGGTATGTGAAGGATAAACAGGCTTGTTTCGCCTAACGCATTAATTAATCCGGTATTGTATAACCTGGTTATAATACGGAATTGACTTATTGAATGCGCGGTACTTTAATGTCAATAAACTATTTCAGGCAGTATGAGCTTCGAAATCGGGATATCGTGACATTAGCCCCCGCGCACGAAGTAAATGGAATTAGTA
>JAAZAW010000081.1 GCA_012514125.1 Phycisphaerae bacterium
CTCCGCGACCTCTGGAACATCATCCGCGACTATTTAATTTTATCCCCGTTTCACCAAAAAGTGATAACCATCTTCCAAGCATATGCCCCATACTCAAATGTGATCATTTTTCCTGCCAAACGTAAACCCCTGAAACGTCATGGGTATGTGATTATTTTCCCCGGTGCTTTTTCCGTCATCCCCGCGCAGGCGGGAATCCAGAAACGGCTCAAGCCGTTGTACAATCCCCTTCCAACTTCCTGAACTCATTTTTATCCATTGCCACCCACCCCTTTTTTTCGTAAAATAAATTTTTACATAAACAGGATTGGTTCAATCATGGATAAAAATGAAAAAATTACGCTCGAAGTGATTCAAAATAAAATACATGCCGGCCAACGCATCTCCATGCTCGCTCTCTATGATTATCCCTTTGCCGCCCTTGCTCAACAAGCCGGCATCGATTCAATCATCGTCGGCGATTCCGCCGCCATGGTCAATTATGGCTACGACTCGACCCTCCAAGCCGATATGGACATGATGATTCGTCATACCCAAGCCGTAAAACGCGGCGCCCCAAACGTCTTCCTCATCGGCGACATGCCGTTTATGAGTTACCAACCCACCATTGAAACCGCCATCCGGAATGCCGGACGTTTCATCGCCGAAGGACACGCCGATGCGGTAAAACTCGAAGGAGGCACAACCGTCCTCGATACCGTCCACGCCTTGGTCAAAGCCACCATCCCCGTCGTCGGACACCTGGGCCTGACCCCTCAATCCGCTGCCATCACCGGAAAATTCAAAGCCCAAGGCCGTCAAGCTCAATCCGCCGTCGATCTCGTCAATCAAGCCCGCCAACTCGAACAAGCGGGCATCTGCATGTTAATCCTGGAATGCGTCCCAAATACGGTTTCAGAGGCAATCGTCCAAAAACTTTCCATCCCCGTCATCAGCATCGGCTCAGGCCCCGCCTGCCACGGACAGGTCCTGGTTTTGTTTGACATTCTCGGCATTTACCCGCGTTTCACCCCGAAATTTGTCCGAAAATATGCCCAACTTGCTCCAACAATCACCCAGGCCATCCAAGCCTACATCCGCGACATCGCCCAAGGCACTTATCCTGCCCAGGAACACACCTACGCCATGAAACCCGGCGAAGAAGAAGAATTTCGAAAAATGATAGAATAAAAATCACATCTTCCCAGCCCCCCAATCCTCACCCAAAAAACACCGCACATCGGCACAAACACCATCCCCGCATTTCCCCCCCTCGCGTAAAATGCACCTCACCACCTTCTCTTTTCTTAAGGAGAAGCTATAGAATAAAGATCGTTATAACTGCAAACGATCAATATCTTCACCCCCACGAAACACTGCGCATCTGCTGCATAACCACTGCCATTCCCCCATTCCCTCCTCACGCAAGGTACAACCCCATCACACCCTTCTTCCTCTAAGGAGATCGCAAAAGAAAGTTCGGTATAACTGCAAACGATCAAAATCCTCATCCCCCGCAAAACACCGCGCATCAACATAACCACCGCCACTCCCCTATTATACGTTTTTGATTTAATCATGTCGTCGTTCGGTCCCTGAGGAAAGTCGAAGGGACATCTGCTTGCTTACGCCGTGTCACTTCGACAAGCTCAGCGACCGAAATTGTGATATTTGTAATGCGACGACACGATTAAATCAAAGGCGTATTATACGGAATTGACTTATTGAATGCGCGGTACTTTAATGTCAATAAACTATTTCAGGCAGTATGAGCTTCGAAATCGGGATATCGTGACATTAGCCCCCGCGCACGAAGTAAATGGAATTAGTA
>JAAZAW010000082.1 GCA_012514125.1 Phycisphaerae bacterium
CAACGAAAAGGTCGATGCGTTTATCGATTCGCTTAACGATCCTTCCGTTGCCCCGCTCAAGGAAGCGGCTCGGACCGATCTGGTGGGAGCGTTCCGTCAGGCGGTCGATATCGCGAAGAATAAATCGATGGAAGCTGCGACCTTGGCGCAGGAACTGGCGGATTGCCAGAAGAGTAAGGACACGGTGGTGGCCGGTTATGCAGAGCTTGAGAGCCGGTTCAAGGACAATACCGCCAAGGTGACCGAACAACTCGAAAGTCTGGCGAAGATTTTTGAATCCTATAAGGAAGAGTTCTCGACGCAGTTGGAAGAGATCAAGACCCAGGTGTCGGAAGATCAAAAGGCCAAGCTCGAACAGTTGGCCAAGCGACAGAGCCGGTCGGTGGATGAGATTCGCGATCTGGTTCGGCGCAACCTGGAAGTGCTGATCAAGTCGTCTGCGGAACTCGGTTCGACCCAGCAGCGGGCGCGAGTGGATATGACGGCGGAACAGTTGATGCAAAAAGTCGATGGACGGGTGCTCAATATGTCCGGACCGGTGGTTTACATCAATCTGGGTGCCCAGCACGGAATCAAGGCGGGTGTTCGGTTTGTCGTGGTTTCGGCGTCGCAGGAAGGTCAATTCCAGCCGGCGGTTAAAGCGGTGCTGGAAGTGACCGATGTTGGCGACCTGACGTCGGAAGCCCATGTGGTGGCGTCGATTCAGAGCGATCCGATTGTTCGGGGCGATATCCTGTATAATTTGATTTACAACAGAAATGTGCCGCTGAACTTTTTCGTCATGGGAGATTTCGATCTTAATCAGGATGAAATGATCGACCCGAACGGCGAGCAACGGGTGGCGGAGATTATTTCACTGGCGGGCGGTGCGGTGAACAAACAGATTTCACCGGCGGTGAATTTTGTTATCGTCGGCAAAACGCCGGAAACGCCGGAAAAGGTCGAAGGCGCCGGCGAATACGCTCAAGAGGAATATGAAAAGCAGATGAAAAAAGTCCAGCGATTCAACGACTTGCGGGACCAGGTTCAGGCGTTGGCGATTCCGACAATTTCAGAAAATGATTTTGTCAAATACACAGGCTATAAAACGGACCTGACGAAATAGTCTGGTTTGGATAATGGAATAACGATGGGCAAAGAAAAACCAAAACCGCGTCTTGGAAGGGGGCTGGCTTCACTTTTGAGTGGAGTAACGGAGGCTGCGGCGGCGGAGGTTTCCGAGCCAGTGATGTCGAAGGAAACGGTGGACCTTTCCGCTCATTCGCAGGCGGCGGCTTCGGAAGGTCAGAGCCAGGGACTTACGCGCATGATTCCGGTCGATCGGATCGGGCCTAATCCTTATCAGCCGCGTTTGACGATCGATCCGCAGACGCTTGGGGAACTCATCGAATCCATTCGTCAGCACGGTATTGTTCAGCCTGTCATCGTTCGTCCTCATGGGATGAATTTCGAATTGGTGGCGGGGCAGAGACGACTCGAAGCGGCCCGTCAACTCGGACTTTCGGAGGTTCCGGCGATTGTTCGCGAGGCCACCGATCAGCAGGTGCTGGAAATTTCGCTTATCGAAAATATTCAACGCGAAGACCTCAATTGTGTAGACCGGGCGACTGCCTATAAAACTTATCAGGAAACATTTGTTATTTCTTCGGAAGAAATTGCAGAAAGGCTGGGGCAGGATCGCACGACCGTCACAAATTACCTTCGCCTTTTGACATTACCGGACGAGGTTCTGAAATTTCTGCGTGCGGATGAGTTGACGATGGGACATGCCCGGGCGATTGCCGGTTTGAGCAATCCTCAGCAGCAGATCGTCCTGGCGAAAAAAGTCGTTGAAGCGGGGTTGTCCGTTCGACAGATCGAGGCTTTGGTGAGCCGGCTTAAGGCGAGTCCGTCGGGCACGTCAAAAGTTGTGGCGAAAAGCCCGAATATCGTGGATTTAGAGCAGCAAATGACCCGATCGATCAGCACAAAGGTTCAGATTCTTCCTTCGAGGAAAAAAGGTTCGGGCAAGGTGGTTATCGAGTATTATTCGCTGGACGATTTCGACCGGATTCTGGACCGTATCTGCGGTATGGATCGCGAAAATTTGTAATGACAATTTCCTGCACTATCCGCCTCTGAATTCTTTTCTGACCCTATCTGAATTGGTGTGGAACTAATTTCCGTCATCACCAGTCATTTCATGTAATTTAAATTCATTGAATGATTAACCGATAACATAAACAAGTAAAAGTACCTACTTGGCCAAGGGGTATGGGCGTCAGATGGGGTTTGGCGCCCTCGGCTGAAAAAGAGAGTTTTTCCATGGATGGACGGATGGTTTGTCGATTGGATATTCCATTTGGTTTTGGGGTTAGTCCAGATGGAAGAAATTTATCACTAACCTCCTAACGGTAAAACTTAGGGTGAATTAAAATGGGTAAAATGAAATTAGGTTCAAAGATTGTTTTGGGGTTTGTTCTGGTTCTTACGGTTATGCTTGTCGTGGGTGTTATTGCCGTGTTCAGCATGGTTCGCCAGGGGAATCGTTCACGTGTATTGGCGGATGAATTTGTCCCGCAGGTTGAAGTCGCCGGTAATCTTGCGCAGGATATTTCCAGGATCATGTTTGAGGTGCGGGGATATGTTTTTACGGAAAAAAACGATTTTCTCGAGGCGGCTAACGATTGTTACCAGAAAACGAAGCTAACCATTCAATCCGCGCATGATCTGGCCGATCGGACACAGAACCTGGCGAAACTCAAAGGATCCATCGGAACGATTGAAAAAGGAATCGATGATTATAAGCGAATGATGGAACAAGGCGCTGCGATTATCAATACCGTTCAGGCAAGCCTGAAGGAGATGGGCGGAATCGGGATTGATTTTCAGAATCAATGCGTTGCTTATCTGGAAGATCAGAAGGAAAAGATGGCTGCTGATGTGGGGAACGATGACGCGGCAACTCGGGCAATGAGGCGAGCACAGAATATATTGTCGGTAAACGAAATCGTTCGGCGTCTTTATGATATCCGAATCGATGTTTGGCAGGCCCAGGCGAAACAGGACCCGAGCATCCTCAATTCCGTGCAAAAAGATATCGATGTCATCCGGAGCAAGCTGGTTGAAGTGAAGTCGCAATCCGACCAAAAGGGGGAGATTGAGGTTTTCGATAAATTGCTGGCGTGTACGGATGAATATAAGGCGAGAGCCGACAAACTGCTTGAGCAATGGAACCTTGCCAAGGAATTGACTCAGCGGCGAACCCTTTTGGGGCAGGAGGTTCAGCAAAAGTCGGACGAGATTGCCTCGGCGGGAATGGAAGAGACATTGCGTGTTGCCCAAAATACAATTAAATCGATGGATTTCGCCTCATTTTTCATCCTGATGGGAGTACTCGCGGGTCTGGCCATCGGGATACTGCTGGCGATATTGATTACCCGGAGCATTACCAAGCCGATCAAGAAAATTATCGCAGATTTGGCGGAGGGTTCGGAGCAATTGGCGGCGGCTTCGGGTCAGGTGGCTTCGTCGAGTCAGTCGGCGGCCCAGGGCGCTTCGGAGCAGGCATCGAGTCTTGAAGAAACCAATGCGGCCTTGGAAGAAGTCGCGTCGATGGGCAAGACGAATGCAGAAAATGCCTATAAGGCCAATACGCTGGTCCAGGAGACGGTTCATTCGGTTGGGCAAGCGCGAGAAGTCATGTCGCAGACCTCTCAAGCCATGGACAAGATCAACGATGCAAGCAGCAAGATATCCAATATCATCAAGGTCATCGAGGAAATCGCGTTTCAGACGAATTTGCTGGCGCTCAACGCGGCGGTTGAAGCGGCACGTGCGGGTGAACATGGTAAAGGATTTGCCGTCGTGGCCGATGAAGTCCGTAATCTTGCCCAGCGCAGTGCCCAGGCGGCCAATGAAACGTCGCAATTGATTCAGGATACCATCGAGCGTGTGAAAAAAGGAAGCGAACTGAACAATCAACTCGAAACATCATTTTCCAGCGTCAATACCGCGTCGAATCAGGTCGCTTCGCTGGTCGAGCAGATTTCCAATGCGTCTCAGGAGCAGGCGAAGGGAATCGAGCAGGTCAATAATGCCATCAGTGAGATGGACAAAGTCGTCCAGCAGAATGCTTCGGGGGCGGAGGAATCGGCGTCCGCGGCGGAAGAGTTATCCTCGCAGGCTCAGTCTCTGAAACAAACGATCAATGAGTTGGCCCAGATGGCAGGATCGATGCAAAGCCTGGCAGAGGATGTGAAAAAAATACAGCATCGCCATGTCGATTCAACTCCGAGATCAGCGACGATAAACGATACGGCAAAGCGCGAAATTAAAATGGATGGGTTAAATTCATTTTAAAGAGGTATGAAAACATAAGAACAACGACCGGGTTGTCTGCCGGGGAATCCTTCATCGGAATCCCCGGTATTTTTATTGATAAAATGACAAAATACCCATTTGAGGCCACTCCACAACTTATACGGAATTGACTTATTGAATGCGCGGTACTTTAATGTCAATAAACTATTTCAGGCAGTATGAGCTTCGAAATCGGGATATCGTGACATTAGCCCCCGCGCACGAAGTAAATGGAATTAGTA
>JAAZAW010000083.1 GCA_012514125.1 Phycisphaerae bacterium
GCGGTTCGGTTCGATGCCAGCGTGGCTGTTCGCATGCCCAGATAGCCGCAAAGACCGCTGAAAAAACCGCCTGTCAGGAATGCGACAAAAACGATCTGGTGCTGAACGTGCCAGACCCAACCCATCAAAAACAGCAGGGCACTGACCACGATAAAGAACACGGTCACAACTTTATACTGACGTTTAAGATACGCCATCGCTCCTTCGCGAACGTGACCGGCGATTTCGATCATATTGGCGTCGCCCGGATTCGCTTTTTTCACCTGGCTATAGAAAAACCATGCAAAAAACAGAGCAAATAACGAACCAATCGGAGCGACCCACCAAATGGCTGGAATTTTGATGTTTTCCGCCATTTCTTCTGCGCCCGTAGCCGCAGCCGTCGTCAACTGAGCTCCAGAGTCTGTCTGCGCACTCACCCATTGCGGCATGATCCCGCAGACGAGGACCAATGCCAATAGAGCAACCCATGCTCCTGACTTCATCCAACTTTTGTCCACTGCTAATACCTCGCTAAAGTCTCTACTTAAATCCATACAAAAACTGAAATTGAACGTTTATTGTCCTCGTGCCCTATTCCGGCACGGTTAAAAAAGACACCAAATATCGGCCTATTTCGGCCGCGCGTATAAACTTGGTACTTTTAACGTATATTATCGGATGTATCAAGATAAAAATATGATTTTGGGCCGACAAAATGTCTTTCGGTTAACTTTTTGGTTTACCTTTGGAGTTCATGACCTTACAATCCTCTTTACTATTTATTTAACCAACAAACATCCTGAGTTGTGAAAAGGGAGTTTTGACCTCAATGGGATCGAACATGTGCCGATATGGACGCTTGACGCCACTGATGATTGTTATCATGGCGGCGGTCTGTTTTCAGACGCCGGCCGTCATCCATGGGCAAACCGCCGATATCGGCGTTGAGCCGTCACAAAACACCGGACCGAAAAACGTCAGCGAAATCCGAATTCTTGGTTATAAAGACATCTCCGAAGGCTTCATTCGTCAGCAGATTCGAAATGTCAAACTCAACGCGCCCCTCAATACCGGCGACATTCAGAAAGACCTCGATAACCTCAAGCTGACCGGAAAATTTACCGACGTTTACGCCAATACTTCCGTCGAACAAAGTAAGCTCATCGTCAACTTCCATGTTGTCGAACGTCCGACGATCCAATCCATTGAATTTCGCGGTTCGCGACAAATCAAAACCAAGGACCTCCTGGAAGTCCTCGACTTTAATGTCGGCGATCCGCTGGACGTTCTGAAAATTCGTTCCGGCGTAGAAAATCTTTCACAAAAATATCGCGAGAGCGGCTTTACCGAAGCGGATGTTTCGCTCGATGAACAAGCCCTCGAACAAGGCTGCATTGTCTACCACATCACCGAAGGTCCGCGAGTTCGCGTCAACACGATTTTGTTTGAAGGCAACACCACCTTTTCCGATCGCCGTCTCAAGGGCAAGATTGACACAAAAACCTACGTCTGGATCCTTCGCCCGGGCACTTACGCGGAAGATCAAATTCAGGAAGACATCGCCTCGCTGCGAAATTACTATCGCACCGAAGGTTTCCTCGATGCCCAGGTCGGCAGGCGGATAGACTATAGTCCCGATCGTCAGCGAATGACGATCACTTTCCTCATCGATGAAGGCCCGCGATATTGCGTCAACGATATCAGGGTCGAAGGCAACCTTTTTTATACCACCGAAGCGATTCTCGATACGATCCAGCTTGCTCCGGGCAAAATTTTAAATCTTGACCAGATGGAAGCCGACCGCAAAGCCATCGTCGCCAAGTATGCCGGCGACGGTTATATCTACGCCATAGTCGATATCGCCTACGCATACGGAAACGATCCCGGCACGGTTAACCTCACCATCAAAATTACGGAAGGGGACTCCTACAAAATCGGCAGAATCATCATTCGCGGCAACAGGAAAACTCAGGATCGTGTCATCCGCCGAACGCTCGATTTTTATCCTGCACAAACTTTCGATCTGAACAAAATGCAGGAGCGTGAAAGACGTCTGCGAGAAACGCGCCTTTTTAGCGACGTGCAGATTCGCCCCATCCCCGGTGAAACTTCCGACGAACGGGACGCCCTGATTCAGGTCGAAGAAGCCGACACCACCCGTGTGATGGCCGGCGCCGGAGTCACCAGTAACAACGGCGTTGTAGGTTCGCTGAGTATCGAGAATATCAATTTCAATCTATGGGACACGCCCCGTTCCGCCGGCGAGTTTTTCCGTGGTCAATCTTTCAAAGGCGCAGGCCAGACGTTGAGGATTTCGCTTGAACCTGGTACTGAAATGACGACCTTCCGAATCGATTTCCGGAATCCTTATGTTTTTGACATGCCTCTCGCCTTTGGCTGGAGCGCGTATCTCTTCGAACGCGATCGCGACGGCTACGACGAAGGCCGATTCGGCACGATCTTCAGTTTCGACAAAGTATTCAAAAAAATCTATTCTGTCGGTGCCGCTTTTCGTGTTGAATGTATCGATATCAACGACATCGACAGGCATTTTCTCTTCTTTGCTCCCAGAGATATCCTTGACGTCAAAGGCTCGAACTTCCTGACCTCGATCAAACTAAGCATGGTTCGCGATACCACCGATTCGGTTCTCATGCCCACTCGCGGAACACGACTCGAAGCCAGTTGGGAACAAGCCGGTGCCATGGGTGGCGATTTCGATTTCTCCAAACTCCGAACGCAGGGGACCTACTATAAAACGTTGCGAACAGATATTTACGACCGCAAAACCGTCTGGGCGTCGAATCTCGGCGTAGGCTACATCATCGGCGACGCTCCGGTCTTTGAACGGTTCTACGGTGGTGGTATCGGCTCGATCCGAGGATTCCGGTTCCGCGGTATCAGCCCGCGACAATGGCCCAGTCACACTCCGGTCGGCGGCTCGTCCGAACTTCTCATCGGTAACGAAGTCAGCTTCCCGCTCGTCGGTAAAAATCTTCGCGGTGTTACCTTTGTGGACATGGGAACCGTGGACGACAGTTTCAGCTTGAGTGATTGGCGTATCGCCGTTGGTTTCGGTGTTCGTTTGACGCTTGATTTCTTCGGGCCGGTCCCCATGGCCTTCGACTTCGGTTTCCCGGTCATGAAAGCCGACGGTGATGAAACGCAGGTCTTCAGCTTCTCGCTTGGCGCCACGTTCAAATAATACGCTTTCGATCTAATATCGATCGTCGTCTCGGCCCCTGAGTCTGTCGGTAGGGCGTTCTTCCGTCTCATTGAATGAACGACCCTAATCCTGCGCTGTATTAATATTCCATCTCCAACGGAGCAATCGACGGGAAGCGGTTGCCCGATTCCGACAGGTCGCAGGGCGTTTGTTCGCCAAGTACTTTACAGATAGCCTCAAGATCGTCCGCCACGGGGATTGGTTTATTCGCCAATCGACCCCAAAGTGGTTCCGCTTCGGGCGCCGCGGCCTTTTTCATGTTAATTCCCGTATGATACGCCACCGTCGCGTCGGGGTCTTTAAGCAAGTGACCTGTCAGAATGCATACCACCGAATCCGACGAACTGATGACCCCTTCTTCGAGCAATTTGTGCAATCCCGCCACCGATGCCGCCGATGCCGGTTCACAGCCAAAGCCAAACCGACCGACCATCGCCTTGTGTTCCAGAATTTCTTCGTCCGTCACCTGACGCACAACGCCGTTGGTAAATTCCAGCGTCCGTAACGCTTTTTTCAGATTCACGGGCCGACCGATTTCAATCGCGCTGGCAATGGTATGGGCGCGGATGTTTTCCTCATCCATGTTCTTGTAATACGCTTTGATCTTGTCCTGATCGACTCTGCCTTTGTTCCAGCGAACCCCCTGATTTTCGACCATATCATAAAGCGTATTGGCTCCGGTCGCATTGATAATCGCGATACTCGGCACTTTCTTGATCAATCCCAGTTCCTGCAATTCCATAAACGCCTTGCCGAACGCGCTGCAGTTGCCCATGTTTCCGCCCGGAACAATGATCCAATCCGGCACTTCCCAGTCGCGGGCTTCAAGAATGCGATACATGATCGTCTTTTGTCCCTCAAGCCGGAACGGATTCACCGAATTCATCAGATAAAGCCCCAGCCGATCCGACGCCAGACGAACCTGCTTGAGGCACGTGTCGAAATCGCCATGCACCTGTAGCGTCAATGCGCCATATTCCAACGCCTGTGAAAGTTTACCATACGCGATCTTCCCCGAACCAATAAACACGATTCCCTGCATATGACCCGAAAGGGCGGCATACATCGCCAGCGACGCCGAAGTATTCCCTGTCGAAGCACACGCCACCCGTTTTTTCCCAAGTTTCTTCGCCAGTGTAAACGCCGCCGTCATCCCGTTATCTTTGAAACTGCCCGATGGGTTCATGCCTTCGTATTGCAGGAAAAGCTCGCCGCGCTTATGTCCGATATGGTCCGCCAGCAAATCCGCGCGTTGAAGCGTCGTTCTGCCTTCGCCCACCGTCACAATATCCTTGATGTCCGCAAACGGCAGCAGTTCATGAAACCGCCATACGCCCGAAAAATCATGAATACTCGCCCGGGTATTCCATTTCTGCTCGAAATACTTGAGCGATTTGGGAACCTGGACTTTATCCCAGTTATAACGGATGTCCAGCAATTCACCGCATTTCGGACACGAAAAAATCACTTCGTCTACACCAAACGTTGCATTGCAGTCAGGATTAATACACTGCTGATAAGCTGCTTCACTTTTTGACACGTCCAAATTCCTTCGAGTTTTATAAATAGTTTCGCTTGCAGGTTGGGCTTGACCCACCATCTTTATCTTTCGTTATCCGTTCTGCCGATCTCGCTCTTTCTGCCGTTCCGTCGCGTCACGCAACACTCTTTTTTCGTGCCACGTCAAACTCTGAATCCCATGCTGGTGGACCTTTTCCAGAATCTGATCGACTTTTCGTTTGTCGTCCCGTTCCTGTTGCATCAGTTTTTCCCGACGCACATAGTCATTCTTTCGCCGCGCCTCTTGCCAGATCGGCATCCCCTTGATATACACAAACGCCGTCACCATCCCCGCCAGGTGGCACGCATCGGCCAAATCCCGCGTGGACAAAACATTAAGGCTATAAATCCCCGCCAGCAAAATCGCCGCAAATCGAATCGGCACCGGAAAAATCAGTAAAATAATAATCATCTGCGGAAACAGAATCGCGCACGCCGTAAGCAGACCCAGTACCGCGCCGCTGGCGCCAATAATCGGTGAAATATTACCGAGTAAAACACTCAATACCAGATACGCCAATCCGCCAACTACCCCGCACAGCAGATAAAAAAACGTAAATTGTTTCGATCCCCAGTATCGTTCCAGCGGCGGCCCGAAAAAATAAAGCCCAAGCATATTGAACAAAATATGCATCACATTACCGTGCAAAAACTGATACGTAATAAGCTTCCAGGGCATCAGCAGGGTATCGGCTCCCTGATAACTCAACGCCAGAAAAGAACCGATCGTATTCATTCCGGGGTGATAATATCCCGGAATCCTTCCCGCCCCTCCCAACGCCGTGATCACAAACATCGCAATATTCGCGATCAGCAAATATTTCACCATCGGCGTCGGCGGGGCAAACCCCATCCCCATTCCTCCTCCGCCACCGAAACCGCCAGGCCGTTGATAATAATGTCCTCTGTCCTGCCAACTCATTTGTTTTCCAATAATCTATAGTAAAGAATCGTCGCCAGAGTCTTGCCGTCCATAATCCGCCCGACGCGAATGGCATGGTCGATTTCATCAAACGACATGATTTCAACCTTGATCTTCTCGTCGCTCGAAAGATGCTGCTCGCCCGGCACAAGATCCGTCGCCACATACGCGTGCATCAGTTCCGTCATCAACCCCGGCGAAGTGTAATATCGGCACAACGGTCTTAACGTTCCCGCAGTAAAACCCGTTTCTTCTTCCAATTCGCGGTATGCGCACACCTGGGGTTCTTCCAGCGGTTCGAGCGTTCCCGCCGGAAGTTCCAATAGCTCCCGATTGATCGACCATCGGTAATTCCGAACCATCACAACCTTGTTGTCGCTGGTAATCGGTAAAATCACCGCCGCGCCCGGATGGATAATCAAATCCTTCGGCTCCGGCTCGCCCGTCCCGGCGTCAATCATCCGGTGCACCACCTTGAATTTCCGGCTCTTGAGTAATATTTCATCTGCCATAGCATATTTCCCAGCCTATGGGTGCAACTAATCCCAAACCCGTTCAATTTCGTCATCTCTACAGGATTATAAACAACTGCCCATCATTCGACAAGCATCAAACTCGCTTTACACGACGGCCTTCGCCCGTCATTTTCCCTCTACCGCTGAATTTCCGTGATCAAAAACTTGCGTTTGTACTGTTCGCTCCGCCCGCACATCGAAAGCCGATCCAGATCGTCTTGCCTGAAATAACCGTCTGCAACCAGCCGCACCTGCACCCGTCCCAACCGACCACTCGATCGCTTGGTCTCATATTCGATGTTCAGCCCGCTTAAAATCTCATCGAATTTTTGTCCCAATTCTTCGATCCTTCCCCCAGCCGCCGATTCTTCCACCTTCAGCACATAATAGGGCGGATCAGACCACTTCGGTTGAATCTCAAAGCATTCAATCCGTCTACCCATCTGCCGACCAACGATCTCCGCCGCCTCCACCACCTGCCGCTCGGTGATTTTCTCCCCCGTAACCGAACTGATATGCGCCCCTTTGTTCAAAAACTCGATCATCGGCGTTTGATGATAAAAATCCACCACACGAACCAGATCACCGATGTTATATCGGCACAATCCCGTCGCGTTGCTGAAAATCAAAAAATATTTTTCGCCGATTTTGACCTGATCGGGCTCTAACACCGTCGGATTTTTCTCGCCGTACTCCGATTCCGGAATAAACTCGAAAAAATTCGACGTAATTTCCAGTATCCCTGCTGGCGTATGGTCGTCTATCGGAACGCTGAATCGTCCCTCGCTCGCCAGCAATCCCAGATCGCGCACCGGCGTATCCCCGAAATACTCGCCAAATCGCTGCAAATAAAGTTTCAGCGTCCCGCCCGTCCAGTTATTGATAAATCCCATCCGCCAGACGTTCCTGGGCAGCAATCGCCCCTCATCTTCCAAAATCCGTGATAGCCGATTCGCCGCCTTCACATCAGCCTTCAATCGCCCGCCTCGCCGCAAATCATCGAGCACATCGCTGGGCACTTCTCCAGGCCCTCGAAGCTCGCCGTCGTGCACATCCCGAATCAATTCCTCCCCATATTGCTCGATTGTTTGCCCAAGCCTCAACGTCGTCGAAGGGTTCGCCGTATTCATAAACCCCACGTCCTCCCCAATCGCCAATCGCGCCACTGCATACATCTTCGCCGTCGGGTCCTTAATCCTTGCCACCGAAAGGGGGGTTGTATAATGTTTGCGAACGATCCACTTCTGCGTCGCCGCCAGCAACCCTGTAATCGCTCCCGCCCACAAGCCTCCCGGCGTCTGAATCTCCTGCCCCGACGAAGTAATCTGAATAATCTTCCGCATCAATGCCTGCGGATGGTCCAGCAACGCCTTAAGACCGAAAATGTTCCACCCGCGACGATAATCGTCCACAAATCGACGAGTCACAGGAATATACTTAGGCTCCGCCGTCGTCCCGCTCGTCAAGGCAAACATCACCAGCGTTTCAGATCGATCAAACAACGCCCGCGAATCGCCGTTCTTGAGCTTTTCAATATAAGGCCGATACACCTCATAATTCAAAATCGGTAACTTTCGGCAAAAATCCTGATAGGTCTCAACGCCCCCAAGCTTATAATCTTTCGCAAAGTCGCTCCCCGCCACAACGCTCATCTGCCGTCGAAGCAAATTCGCCTGAACCTCTTTCAGATGAGACGTCGCCTGAAAAAAACGATTCATCTCTCTGCCTGCGCTCTTCGCGGCGATATGTGCAACAATCTTCCGAAACATATTCTCTCGTACACGATGCGCCTCGACGCACCATCGTAGTTTATCCCGTCTTCTCTTCTCGGGTATCCCCACACGCGCGGGAATCCACCTTCGCTACAATCCCAGACAGATAATGATCAAAAAAACCCAACGTCTTTCCCGAGTATTCATGCGGTGAAACAATCACACCCTGATTATGCTTCGCCCCGGCTACAACCCACAAACTCTTAGGCTCCGGCGCATTCTTGAGCAAAAAGAACGCCTGTTCCACCGGAATATAACTGTCACGTTCGCCGTGAATCATAAAAATCGGCTTGGGCGTCATCCGGCGAAGTCCCTTGCGAACCGAAGGATAACGGCATTTGAATTTCCGATGAACGAAAATAAACAACAACCATCGCAAAAAACGCCAGAATGCCGGCGGATGATTCTCATACACAAATCGAACCTTCGCAAAAATACTCGCCCATTTCCGCATCAGGTCTTCCATCGTCCGATCCGTACTGAAAAGACCATCCGTCACAATCGCCTTCACCGCCGGATTTCTCATCGATGCCAAAATCGCCGCACCTGCCCCTCGTGAAATCCCAAACAGCCCAATCTCCACCGGCAGCTTCTGCGACTCAAGATGGTCTTCCACAAACGCGATCGCCCCCATCGCGTCATTCACATCCCGATCCGACACCCACTGTCTCGGCTGATAACCTTCATCGCACGACGATCCCCCATGACCGCGAAAATCAAATGTAAAAAGATCATACCCCGATTCCAGCAAAGCCCGGCAATATCGGGCGCAACTGTACATGTCCGATGCGAATTCGTGACAAAATACAATCATCCCCTTGCGAGGCTTGCTTCGATCCGAATACAAAAACATCCCACGCAAACTGATCCCGTCAAACGATCGAAACTCTACCACCGGGCCTTCGATCCGTTGAAAATCCAACGGCCCCATCGCCAGCGGTGGGGGGGTGTCCTTCAAAATATTGAGCATAATGCGGATATACCGACCCAGCACAAGACAACAAATCGCAATCGTGGCGATAAAGGTCACGACGATGCTCATCATCGCCCAGTTACGCGATAAAAACTGCCAGATCGTCATCTCATGATCGATAGCAGCCAGTATTCCCCATCCGTTCTCCATCAACACCGGCTACCTCCAACAAATCCTGCAATCCATCCAAAAACTCCAAATACCCCTCTCTCATGTCATTCTCGCCAAATCCGGAATCCTTCCTCAAAAACACACAATCGCAAGGAAGGCCTCCTCTCAACTTCCAACTTCCAACTTGACTTCTACCCCTTATACTCCCGAATGATCAACGTATCGTTCTGGCCGCCGAATCCAAACGAATTACTCAAACACGTCCTGATCGTCGCCTTACGCGCCGTATTCGGAACATAATCCAGATCGCACTCCAAATCCTGATTGCTGTAATTGATCGTCGGCGGAACAATATGATCATGAATCGCCAGCACGCACGTGATCGCTTCCACCGCGCCCGCCGCAGCAATCAAATGTCCCATCATCGACTTGATGCTGCTCACAGGAACCTTGTACGCCCGCTCGCCGAACACCGCCTTGATCGCCAGCGTCTCAACCTTGTCGTTTTCACTCGTGCCCGTTCCATGTGCCGAAATATAATCGATATCGTCAATCGTGACGTTCGCGTCCTGCATCGCCTGCTTCATCGCCGCGATTCCCCCTCTGCCGCTCTCATGAATATCCGTAATCCGATACGCGTCTGCACTCGAGCCGAATCCCGCCAATTCCGCCAGAATCTTCGCTCCACGTGCCTTGGCATGCTCTTCCGATTCAAGCACCAGAACCCCCGCCCCTTCACCAAGCACAAATCCGTCACGATCCCGGTCGAAAGGACGCGATGCCGTCTTGATGTCGTCGTTTCGAGTACTCAATGCCGTCAGACGATTAAAACCCGTCACCCCGAACGGATGAATCATCGAGTGCGTCCCGCCCGCAACCATCGCTTCCGCATCCCCGCAAATAATTTGTTCCGCCGCCTCGCCCAATGCCTGCGTACTCGCCGCGCATGCCGTCAAACAATTAAAATTAGGACCCTTAAGCCCCAACAACTTCGCCACATGCGCCGCCGGCATATTCGGATCCTGCTCAAACTCCTTCACACTATCGAGCTTCTCATACGCCAGCTTCGCCCACTTCACCGTATCAAGCTGACCCTTTTCCCGGTCCCACGCGTCAATCGCAATCTCCACAAACGGATCAAAATCCAAAGGCCCTTCACCCGCTCCAAGATACACACCCACAAGCCGGTGGTCCAGGTCCTTCGCCTGATCAAGACCCGCGCTCTTCCAAGCCTGAATCGCCGCGCCCATCGCGAATCTGCTGTTCCGAGATGCCGTCTTGTGTAGTTCATACACCGGACCGATAAGCCCCTTCAAATCAAAATCATTGACCTGCGCCGAAAACGTGGTCGGAAACGTCCGGGCGTCGAACAGTGTCGTCTTCTCGATCGCGCATTCTCCCGCCAAAAGCCTCGCCCATGCCGTCTTAATGTCCAATCCCAAAGGGGTAATCCAACCCATACCGGTTATTACAACTCGTCGTTTCACGCTCATCACCTCGTTATTACAAGTTCTCATATCCACAATACGCCGCGACGCATCATCTTCTCTTCCAAACTTCCAACTTCTTTAACTTCCCTCCCCCTCATACCGCTTAAACACCAACGCCCCAATCTGTCCGCCGTTTAAACTATAGCTCAGTGTCACCACCGTATTGACCTTCTCGTCCGTCGTCTTACGAACCACCTGAATCGGACAAGCCGGATCAACCTCGTCGCAATTCACCGTGCCCGGTATAAAATTCTCCGAAATCGCCAGCAATGCCACCGTCGCGTCAAGCGCCCCCGTCCCCGCGCCCATCATGCCCGTCTGACCTTTGATCGATACGACCCGAACATCGCCCAACGCCTGATGAATCGCCTTCGCTTCCGCCTGATCGTGTTCCCGAGTCCCGCACCCAAAGCCCACCACCAAATCCACGCTTCCTGCATCAATCTTCGCATCCGCCAGGGCACGCTCTATCGCCACCGCCATCGCGTGGCCGTCTTCTTCAGGTCGAACAAAATCCACCGTCCCGAAACTCGCCCCAACACCCACCAACTCACCATAAATCTTTGCATTCCTCCGCTGGGCGCTCTCCAGCGACTCCAGAGTCAACACCGATCCGCCCTCCGCAACCGCCGTCCCGCTTCGCTTTACATCGAAAGGCCGAACCGCGCATGCCGGACAATCGTTATGCGCGCGGGTCAACCGATTCAACAGGTCCTGACGAATAAGTCCCATCGGATTGACCTTCGACTCAAATCCACCGCAAAGGCACACATCCGCGCAATTTCGAACGATGGTCCTGTACGCCTCACCGATCGCCAGCGGACTCGATGCCTCCGCGCACGTAATCGTATTGCTCGGAGCCTGGGCGTCGTGAATAATCGTCACATGACACGCCAGCATGTTCGGCAAATATTTCAAAAGCCACAACGGCGTAAGATGATTCATCCCCGATTCGCCCCATTTCGCCAGCGAAAACTTATGATCTGCATCCTCCGCCATCGAAAGCGCATACACCAGTTCGTTCAAATCCGAACAAATAAGACCCGCTCCGATGTTCACCCCCAATCGAGTCGAGTCCACCTGCGGAGATTCCGGATTGATCCCCTTGGTAACAAGTCCCGCGTCACGAACCGCCTGGTCCGCGCCCGCCACCGAAAGTTCGATGTCTCTCGCCATCACCTTGATGCTCTTGCGATAGCTCTTTGGAACATAATCCGCGCATCGAAACTCCGGGATCGCCCCGGCGATCTGTGACCGGAACGAATCCGGGGCAAACACCGTGATCCTGTCGATCCCGATCTTCCCGCTCCGTAGCGATTCCAGAAAAGCCTCCTTGCCAATCCCGATAGGGCTTACAGGTCCAAGTCCCGTCACTACTACCCGTCTTGCCGTCATGAACATACCTCGCTATATAGTTTCCTGGGTCCGGTGGTGCTGACCACACACGTCTCAAATCTAAAAAATGCTTTCCGCAACTTTCAACTTCTAACTCTTTTCTTCCTTCTTCGTCAACTCGATCGTCTGCAATATCTGTCGAAACTGGTCCGTAAACACAAAATTCTCTTCCGGAAATTTCCTTCCGCCAAGATTATTGTCGATATGGCTAAAGAGAATTTCAATCTCCGCCATCACCTTTCCGTCTTTCCAAACCTTTCCTTCCGTCCGGGCAAACTCATTCTCGATCGAAATCACCGTCGCCTGATACTTCAACTGATCCCCGGGCAACGCATGATCGAAAAACGTCGCTCTGCTGACCTTCGCCAGGATCACCTTCTCTTTAAACCCTCGCGCCTCGCCCACAAGAATCCCTGCCGTCTGCGCCATCCCTTCCACAACCAGACTCGCAGGCATCACAGGCCAACCCGGAAAATGATCGTGCAGGTGTTCTTCCGCCAGCGTCACATTCTTCACCGCCCAGGCCTCTTTACCCGACTCGAATTTCTCAAACCGATCGATCCAGATCCATCGCATATTCAAACTGCTCCATTATCATATGATTCTTTTTAATTCGTTTCAAAAATCTCTCAAAAAGAAACGCGGCCGGGGGACGCGTATTCATCTTCATGGAATGATGCAATTCGCATCTGAAATTTCACTTCTTACACCTTCCAAATCAAGGCCATGCTGAAAAACAATCGCGAGCATTTCAATAAAGATGG
Source organism: Phycisphaerae bacterium (assembly GCA_012514125.1). Taxonomy (GTDB): domain Bacteria; phylum Planctomycetota; class Phycisphaerae; order JAAYCJ01; family JAAYCJ01; genus JAAZAW01. The sequence goes on from JAAZAW010000083.1 coordinate 12,711, forward strand.
ATTATTTTAACAGACAATCTCCTCAACTTCTAGTCAACATTCCCCAATTACAAAAAAAACGTTCCCAGCTTCGTCCTCTTCTCACCTTCTCACTTTCACACTTTTCACACCTTCAAACGAACTCCGCTATATTTCCAACCCCTTCTCGCCTTGATCTTCCTTCCTTCTCATGATAGAAATAAACAACATTACTTCAGCCGGCACGATAAAGGTCTCTTTTCGGAGAATCGCATTGGCAAAAATAGGTCTATTCGGCGGTACCTTCGACCCTCCCCACCTGGGGCACCTCATCAGTGCGCAAACCATCGTCGACCACCTCGCCCTGGACAAAATGATTTTCATCCCCGCAGGCCGGCCTCCGCATAAATGCCACCAAATCATCAGCCACGCTGATCGGCGACTGAAAATGGTCCAACTCGCTATTGCCGACAATCCACAATTCGAAGTCAGCGACTGGGAACTGCACCAGACAGGCCCTGCATACACCATCCTGACCATCGAACACTTTTCGTCCGCCTTTCCAAACAATTCCCTCTTCTGGATCATCGGTGCCGATAGCCTCGCCGATCTGCCCACCTGGCGGGAATTTCGCCGACTCATCGAATCCATCAACATCGTCACCGCCTGGCGGGGCGGCGTCGATATCGAAAAGGTCCTCAATAATCTAGCCCGGACCCTCGATCCCGCCCATTTTGAAAAATTGAAAAAAAATCTCGTCCGAACACCGATGATCGAACTCTCCGCCACCGAAATCAGACAAAAAGTCCGGCAGGGCCATTCCATCCGCTACAGGGTTCCTCCTGCCGTTGAACAATATATAATAAATGAAGGATTATATCGATGACAACGAAATCTGCGGTCCTCGACGACCGCTTCATCCTGCATGAAACCCAACTGGGACCCGAAACCGGCCCCGTTAATTTCGCCGGCTTCTTCGACCCCGCTCAGCCGGTTCAAATTGAAATCGGCTCAGGCTCAGGAACCACGCTCATCCACCTGGCGAAAACCAACCCTCGAACCAATTTCGTCGGTATCGAATGGTCGCTTCCATTCTATCGCCACAGCGCCAACCGCCTGAGAAAACACAACATCCTTAATGCCAAAATGTTACGAACCGATGCCAAATTCCTCTTCACCAGTGACCGCGTCGCTGCCCAAACCCTCGCCGCCTGCCATATCTACTTTCCCGACCCCTGGCCAAAAAAACGCCACCACAAACGACGAACGGTCGATCCTCGATTTTGTGCCGCATTGGCGCATACAATTATCCCGGGCGGAAAGGTTTATATTGCCAGCGACCATGAGGAATATTTTCAGCAAATGGAAGCAAGCCTGCTCAGCCGGCCTGAATTTACCCCCTGTGACTTCGACTCGCCCGCCGGAACCGAGGTCGTCAGCAATTTCGAAGCAAAATTTATCAAAGAAGGCAGAAGAATCTACCGCTTCGCCGTAAAAAAAGTATAATATGATTTTTCAACGATATTGGAGCAAACATGAATTACGCAAAACCAAAAGTTCTGGTCTTCCGGGCCGCCGGTACCAATTGCGATAAAGAAACCGTCTACGCCTTCGAACAGGCAGGGGCCACAGTAGATGTCATTCACATTAATAAATTAAGAGAATCGCCAGATACAATTAAAAATTATCAGATCGCCGTCTTCCCGGGCGGCTTCAGTTTCGGTGATGACATTGCAGCCGGTAAAATCTTCGCGGTTCGCATGCGCCACGAACTTGGCCCGCAACTCAACGAATTCGTCGAATCGGATAAACTGATCCTCGGAATCTGCAACGGCTTCCAGATTCTGGTCAAAGCAGGCCTTTTACCCGAACCGAACATTCAAGGGGAATATTCACAAAAAGTAACCTTAAGTGATAACGACAGCGGCAAGTTTGACGACCGCTGGGTCTGGCTAAAGTCGTTCAGTAACAAGTGCAAGTTCATTCCCGCGGGCGAATTGATCTATCTCCCCATCGCTCATGGCGAGGGCAAGTTCATTCCCCGCGACAACGACGTATTAGCGCAACTCCAAGCCAATGATCAGGTTGTATTCAGATACGTCGATGAAAACGGCCGGCCGGGCGGCTTTCCCATCAATCCCAACGGCTCGGTGGACGACATCGCAGGCATCTGCGACCCCACCGGCAGAATCTTCGGTTTAATGCCGCATCCCGAACGTCACATCATGCCGACTCAAGGCCCGCACTGGACACGCCTGAGCCGAAAATCGCAATCAGGCGGCATGAAAATCTTTACCCAGGCCGTTGAGTATTTTGGTTGAAACATTTTGAAAAATTTTGTATAATAAAGACAATTAACGAGGTATGTTTTGGGTTGGGTCTGACAGTATTTGCTCATTCAATGACATATAACCTCTGGTTATTCAATATTGAGTACTTCCTCCTCCTCCTGAAGCGACGCGCAGGCCTAGGACGGCTATCCTGTACGTCGCTTTTTTTATACTTATAAAAGATTTTTGTTAATAATTTATCAGATTAACAAAACATCCCCTTCCCTCAGGGTCTTATACGGAATTGACTTATTGAATGCGCGGTACTTTAATGTCAATAAACTATTTCAGGCAGTATGAGCTTCGAAATCGGGATATCGTGACATTAGCCCCCGCGCACGAAGTAAATGGAATTAGTA
>JAAZAW010000084.1 GCA_012514125.1 Phycisphaerae bacterium
TACTAATTCCATTTACTTCGTGCGCGGGGGCTAATGTCACGATATCCCGATTTCGAAGCTCATACTGCCTGAAATAGTTTATTGACATTAAAGTACCGCGCATTCAATAAGTCAATTCCGTATAACTGCGGAAGTTGGGTTAAAAACCTTAGATTCAAATAAATAAATTCCCCGGTATTTTTATAAGGTTGACCGGCTAATTGCTTTTACCTACTTTTAAGAGAGTTGTTGACAAGGGGGTCGACAGCGAATGCAACAAAATCCTATTTAATGATCGGCAATGCCGAAGGGGGGGAAAATGTATTTTCAACTTAGGGTCGCTAAAATGGTAATGGTTTTGCTTGTCGTGACTTGCGCAACGGAGATGACGTCTGCCAATCTTATTACCCTTAATCCGGTTGCTGACGGCTACTGGAAGTACAAGTCGGGAACGACGATCCTCGACAATAATGCTTCCGGAACGCTTCGCGTCGGAAGGGAAAAGATCACAACTTCATGGTATAAAGATCGGGGGTTGTTTCAGTTTGACTTGAGCGGAATCAATCTAAGTCTGATCGAATCTGCCGTTTTAAAGCTCACTTTTATCAACAAGTATGTTCAAGTCGGCGACCCTGATCTCATGTTGTATCGGTCTGATTATGATTCATGGGCAGAATCGGGCACAACGTTGACGGGAGTCCCTGCGAGCGGATTAGCAACGACACAACTACTGGATCGAAAATCCGGTTCGCCTTTGACCACCAATGGCCAAACGTTCACATGGGATTTACTTCACGGCACATCTCCTTACACCTGGGAAACAACAAGTCCATGGGTTCCAACCGATGATGCCGACGACCAGACCTTGTCACTGGTCCTTAAAATCAGTAATAACGTAACGGAAGAAGATTCGATGACTTCTCAGCGATATTATAATTTTTACAGCAAAGAATCGGCCACAACAACTTATCATCCTGTACTGGAATTAACCGTTATCCCGGAACCGACAACGCTATCTTTGCTAATCCTGAGTGGCTTGGCATGGATTCGTCGAAGATAAATGTTATTGACTTTGGGACAAAGAAACAAAAAATCGACAAGATACGCATCTATATTTATGAACGCAAGCAAAGAAACAGGAAAAGAATTGAAATCACGTCGCTTGCGGGCGATGGAGTTGCTCAGGCAGGGATACAAAGATGCCAGATGGCCCGAACGCTGGGGGTGACCTCGGAGGCTGTATCTCATACGCCTTTGATTTAAGAGGATTTGAGGGTTTGGGGCCAATCGGGGGTGGCGCCGGGGCAGGTGGCGACGAAGGTGCCGATTTCGTTGGCGGTTTGGGCAATCTGCTCGAGGGGTTTTTCCGTGAGCAAACCATGGACCAGTGCGGCGCAGAAGGCATCGCCGCAGCCTACCGTATCGACGACATTTACCTGTTTGCCGGGTTGATCCACGATTTGATTTTTGGTGACGAGCAACGCGCCGTCGGGGCCTCGGGTTGCGCAGATGAAAGAAAGATTAAAGCGGGTGATGAGATTTCGGCACAGGTCCGCGGGGAGTGTGCCGCCCAGAGCGAAAATGTCTTTTAAGACGAAAAGCTCGTCGATGTTGAGTTTCAGGACGTTGGTCAGACGAAGCGAGGTTTCGAGGATTTCTGGGGTGAAGAACTGTTGGCGGAGATTGATGTCACAGATTTTGAGGCCCGGGCAGGCTTTGACGATGGTTTGGATGGCGGAGCGGGACGTTGGGGTTCGCTGGGCCAGGGAGCCGAAGCAAACGGCGTGGGCGGATTTTGCGGCGTTCAAAATTTCGGGGGTTGTCTGGATGAAATCCCAGGCGACGTTTTCGTGGATGATGAACTGGTGGTCGGAACCTGTCATGCGGACTTCGACCGTGCCGGTCGGATGGACCGGATCGAGCTGGATGAAGTCGGTTGGGATGTTTTTGGTTTTGAGAATTTCGAGGAGTTCGGAGCCAAGGGAGTCTCGGCCTATGCGGGAGACGGGTTTGGCATCGAGGCCGAGTTGCCGGGCGTGATAGGCGAAGTTGACGGGTGCGCCGCCGAGGTGTTTGGCGGTTGGGAAGATGTCCCAGAGGATTTCGCCGACGCTTAGAACGCTGGGAGTCATTTTTTGCTCCTGTTAAAATCAGTACCAGGATTCGATGAGTTGCTTGGAGATATTTTCGGGAACCATTTCGTAGCCTGAGGGGGCGAAGTTGGTTTGATTGGCCCGGCCCTGGGAGAGGCTGCGGAGTGTGGTCGCGTAGCCGAAGAGTTCGGCGAGCGGGGCTTTGGCTTCGATCACGGTGATATTGCCTCGGCTTGTGGTGGAGGTAATGACGGCACGTCGAGCGGCGAGATCGCCGGTGACGGCGCCGAAGAATTCTTCGGGTGTGGTGACCTGAAGATCGATAATCGGTTCGAGGAGCATGGGCGAAGCGTTCATGGCGGCGTCGCGGAAGGCCATACTGGCGGCGGCTTCGAAGGCGATTTCGGTGGAATCGACGGGATGCTCTTCACCGTCGAGGATGGTGACTTTGACGTTGAGCATGGGATAGCCGATGATGACACCGGATTTGGCGGCTCCGATGATACCTTCACGAACGGCGGGGATGAATTGTTGGGAAATGGCGCCGCCGACGATTTTATTTTCGACAAGGATATGCTCTTCGCCGGGTTTGGGTGTGAAGGGTTCGACACGGAGTTTGACGACGGCGAACTGGCCTTTGCCGCCGGTTTGTCGGATGAAGCGATGTTCGGCTTCGGCGGTGGCGGTGATGGTTTCGCGATAGGAGACGCGCGGTTTGCCGACATTGACGCCGATTTTCATATCGCGTTGAAGTTTGTTTCGGATGATTTCGAGATGGAGTTCACCCATACCGGCGATGATGGTCTGGCCGGTTTCGGGGTCCTGTTTGTAGTCGAAGGTCGGGTCTTCTTTTTTAAGCTGTTGGAGCGCGAGGGCGAGTCTGTCCTTGTCGGCGGTGGTGACGGGTTCGATGGCCATCGAGATGACGGTTTCGGGGAACTCGATATGCTCAAGAAGGACAGGATGTTTGGGGTCGCAGAGGGTGTCGCCGGTGAAGGAGTTTTTGAGGCCTGTAATGGCGACAATATCGCCGGGATAGGCGACTTCTTCTTTGATGCGGTCGTCGGCGTGCATTCGCCAGATGCGTGCGATGTTTTCCTTGATGTTATTCCGGTCGGGATTGAGGACTCGCGAGGAGGTTTTCAGTGTGCCGGAGTAGATTCGGACAAAGCTCAGGTCGCCGTGTTTATCGGTGATGATTTTGAAGACCAGGCCGGCGAAAGGTTCGTTGGGATCGGCTTTTCGTTGAATGATTTTTTCGACATTTTTGACGTCGTGGGCGTTGACCGGCGGGATATCCGCGGGTGAGGGCAGATAATAGCAAACAGCGTCGAGGAGCGGCTGAACACCGATATTTTTCAATGCCGAGCCACAGAGGACGGGTTGGATTTGACATTGGCAGGTGGCGTGGCGGATGGCGGAACGAAGCTCTTCGACGGTTGGCGGCTGATCATTTAAAAATTTATCCATGATCACGTCGTCGAAGTCGGCGAGACGTTCGATCATTTCATGCCGCCAGCAATCGGCGTCGTCTTTGAGGTTGTCGGGGATATCGATGACGGAATATTTGGCGCCAAGTTCCTCACCTTGCCATTTGACGGCTTTCATGGTGACCAGATCGATGATCCCTTCAAGAGTAGCGTCGGAGCCGATAGGAATCTGAATGGCGATAACATGCGAAGGCAGACGATCTTTGATGGATTTGAGCGAGAAGAAGTAATCTGCGCCCATTTTGTCCATTTTATTGATAAAGCACATTCGGGGGACGTGATATTTATCGGCTTGCCGCCAGACGGTTTCGGATTGGGCTTCGACGCCCTCTTTTGCGTCGAAGACGACGATTGCGCCGTCGAGGACGCGCAGTGAGCGTTCGACCTCGGCGGTGAAATCGACGTGTCCCGGAGTATCGATGAGGTTCAGGACGCAATCTTTCCAACTTAAGGTGGTGGCGGCGGAAGAGATCGTGATGCCGCGTTCCTGTTCTTCCTGGAGAAAGTCCATGACGGCGGTTCCTTCGTGGACTTCGCCCATTTTGTAGGTTTTACCGGCGTAATAGAGGATGCGTTCGGAGACGGTGGTTTTGCCGGCATCGATGTGGTCACAAATACCGATATTTCGGATTTTATTGATATCGTAACTCATAGGACAACCTTTGTGAAAAGAGCGGTCGGCTATCCGCTTTCAGCTCTTCGTCAGAATAAGACTATGATTCAGCGGTTCAGGCCGCTTTAGGGTCCGGTCGAGCCGAACCATGACGAAATTAACAACTTTCATTATTCAAAACATACACGCGACCTCAGGGTTGCGTCTCTTGACGATGTACGGTCGATATAAAGACACTGGGCCGGCGCACCTGTAAGGTCCCGGCCCAGAGAAAAAACTAAATCGTAACGGAATACTACCACGCGAAGTGCGCGAACGCCTTGTTGGCCTCTGCCATTTTATGGACATTGTCGCGTGTGGTCATGGCAGTCCCTTCGCGACGATAGGCGGCCATGATTTCGTCTGCCAGTCGAACAGCCATACTTTTTCCTTTTTTACCTCGTGTGGCGGCGAGAACCCAGCGGATGGCCAGGGACTGTTTTCGGCGAGGATTGACGGGCATGGGAACCTGATAATTGGCACCACCAACGCGTTTTGAACGGACTTCGATTTCCGGTTTGATATTGTTGATCGCTGTTTCAAAGACTTCCAGAGGCGGAACATCCTTGATTTTTCCGGCGATAATATCGAGGGCATCGTAAACGATCATCGTGGCGACGCTTTTTTTGCCACTCCACATCAGACAGTTGACGAATTTGCTCACGAGAATGGAATTGTATTTTCCATCCGGCTTAATGATTTCGCTTGACGCGGTGAATTTTTTGTAACCCATTGAATATTAACCTCTGTTATTTACCTTTTTTGCTTCCATATTTGGAACGGCTTTTTTTACGATTATCGACACCGGAGGCATCGAGAACACCCCGGACGATGTGGTATCGCACACCAGGCAGGTCGCGTACACGACCGCCACGGACGAGGACGATACTATGTTCCTGGAGGTTGTGGTCGACGCCGGGGATATAGACGGTGACTTCCTTGCCGTTGCTCAGACGAACACGGGCGACTTTTCGCAAAGCCGAGTTCGGTTTTTTGGGAGTCATGGTTTTGACCTGCAGGCAAACGCCGCGTTTTTCGGGGGCGTTTTCCAGGGCCGGACTTTTAGATTTTTTAACGATCGCCCGTCGGGGCTTTCGTACCAGTTGATTAATCGTCGGCATAAATTACCTCATATTCCTGATTATTCGTAAACCTTTATTAAATAAAAACCCGGACCAAAAGTCCAGTGTAAATTTTTAAAATCCGTCTGTGTGCGGGTATTTTTCCCGCGACACAATCAATTCAAAGATTATCTTATCAAGCGACCGGAGTCGCTTCTGGATTCCCGCCTTCGCGGGAATGACAGAAAAAGATGGTGCGTCAAGACGCACGGTACAAATTTTTCACTCCAAATTCAACACGCCACAGCAGATGGACAAGAGTCCACTCTGCCGGACTTTGGGACCGAAAATCGGGCGGGTTCAGGGTCCGCCCTGCTTTCGGGATCGCTTTTAATTTTATATCCGCATAAGCCGTTCGCGGTCTTGTTCGATTTCGGCTCGGACACGATCTTCGACGGTGACCTCTTCGGGCAGCGTCGGGACCTGTTTTTTGAGTTTCATCTCGACGTAGGGTTTGAAACCCGTACCGGCGGGGATGAGGTGTCCGAGGATGATATTTTCTTTCAGGCCGACCAGTCGATCGGTCTTGCTGGACATCGCCGCTTCGGTGAGGACCTTGGTGGTTTCCTGGAAGCTGGCGGCAGCAAGCCACGATTCGTTCTGGAGCGATGCCTTGGTAATACCCAGGAGCAACGTTTTGGCAATGGCCGGCTTGGGTTTTTTGCCTCGGGCCGGTTTACCGCCGGTGGCTTCGGTGGTTTCGTTGATTTCTTCGAGTTCCTGCTTGGTCAGAACCTGACCTTCCTGCAGGCCCGTGTCGCCCGGTTCGGTAATCTTGAGCGACTGGGCGAGGCGATTGTTTTCCTCACGGAAAGCAAACTTGTCGACCACAGCGCCGGGGAGGAACCTGGAATCGCCGACCTGATCGATACGAACCTTGCGCAACATCTGCGAGAGGATGATTTCGATATGTTTGTCGCTGATTCGCACGTTCTGGCTTCGATAGACGCCCTGAATTTCGGCGAGCATATAGCTCTGAAGAGCTTCTTCGCCTTTGATGCGTAAGATATCGTGCGGAACGAGCGGCCCTTCGATGAGCGGGTCGCCGGCTTCGACATAGTCGCCGGTGTGGACGAGCAAGTGTCGGTCCTGTGGGACGTGATGTTCTTTTTCCATTCCCGACTCGCTACGAACGATGATGGTCATTTTACCGCGTCGGCGATCGGTGCGAAGCTCGACCATACCTGAGATTTCCGCCATAACCGCGGGTTCCTTGGGTTTACGGGCTTCAAAGAGTTCGGTGACACGCGGCAGACCACCGGTGATGTCCTGAGTACCGGACATTTCACGGGGTTGACGGGCAAGCAA
>JAAZAW010000085.1 GCA_012514125.1 Phycisphaerae bacterium
TACTAATTCCATTTACTTCGTGCGCGGGGGCTAATGTCACGATATCCCGATTTCGAAGCTCATACTGCCTGAAATAGTTTATTGACATTAAAGTACCGCGCATTCAATAAGTCAATTCCGTATAACTCCATCCCTGGAGCGTCTGAAAAGAAGATTTTTCCAGCCAATGATCCAAATCCGGCATTTTGATCCCCAAAACCAAAGCGATCAGAATCATCAGCATGGGCAAAAACCAGAAACTCGAACTCAGGTACCGCATCAACATAAATAAAAAAAGTCGCATCGGCCAATCCCCCGGTTCGAATCATGTAATACCATCCCCACTGTTGTAAATTATCGATTCTTGAACATTAAAAATCAAGATCGTCCCTGTTTGGAAAACCTGCCGCGTGTCCGACGGGCATAAAGACCGGTATTGCCGAAACTTGCCAAATGGGGTATCATGGGCCTATGATTATTCGTCAACCTCTTTAAATAAAGGGAATGAAATGTTTTTGTATCATTGTATGAATTGTGGCCTGGAATGGACTCAGGAAGATGAAGCCGATACGACGACACAATGTCCGTCGTGCCACAGCGTGGATCGGTTCATCACCAATCGCAATGAAATCGGCAGAGGCGGCTATGTCGAGTCCGAACAAACCGACGCTCCATCAGGTCGGAGCGGCATGGGCACCTGGGACTCCTGGAGCCGATCCGAGTCAAAATAGACACTCGGTCGAATCACTGGTGAACGATTCGACCGGAAATTTTTCCCCTTTCCAAAACCGATCGACTTTTTACGAAATCGACGTCATTTTATCAATATTGACAATAACACTTAACCTTTTAAGACTCCCGAAAACACTGTACCTATTACAACAATAAAGAGTTAGATCATTTATACCCCTTGCAAAAAATGCCATCGGGGAACCAAATTCGGCCTTCGTTTTTTCAGCCTCTGCCGGACCAAACGGGCAGACATTATTAATGTTATTTAATACGTTTTTGCTTTTCCGCAACGATTTCCCAGCTGATCTTGCCGACGCGTTTGGCTTCGAGGATTCGATGACCGTCGGATTCGATACTGCCAGACATTTCCCCGACGGCCTCCTCACGATCCACCGTCACACGCAAAATCTGGCCCGGCTTGATCTTGCCGAACTCGTCTCGAACGATTTTCATATCAGCCGAAAATTCACCACATTTCAAATCTAATTCCCGATCGATTTTATGCTCTTCGATAAACCGTCCGCTCAGATATCCTTGCGTCTTAGCATACTTCGGATGATCGAAAAACTCCTGCGCCGGACCATGTTCGATCAATCGCCCCATGTACAGAAAAATCACATAATCCGCCAATCGTCTTGCCTGCCGAAGCACATGCGTCACCATGACGATCGTATAGTCGTTCTTGAGTTCCATGAAACGCCGTTCGATCGTCTCCGCGGAGATCGGATCGAGCGCCGACGTCGATTCATCCGCCAAAATCACCTCCGGCTCGACCGCCAGCCCCCGTGCCAGGCAAAGCCGTTGCTGCTGGCCGATCGACAACCCCGACGCGGGCGACTTTAAGCGATCTTTCACTTCTTCCCAAAGCCCCGCCATCTTGAGGTGTTCCTCCACAATTCCATCAAGCCGCTTACGCCCCCGAACACCATGAATCCTCGGACCATAGGCCACATTGTCGTAAATCGACATCGGCAGCACCTGAGGCCGTTGCGCAAGCAACCCCACCTTCTTCCGCACCTGTGTCACATCTACCTTGTCGGCGTAAATATCCTCGCCATCCACCAGCACCGTCCCCTTGATCCGAATCCCCTCCTGCTCATCGAGCAGCCGATTGAAAGTCTTAAGCAACGTCGATTTCCCGCAGCCAGACGGACCGATGATTGCCGTAATCTTGTTTCGAGGAATCTCCACCGCGATATTTCGCAAGCCCGGCTGACCTTTATAATACACACTCAAATTTTGAACATCGATATGAACCATCACTTCCAACCTTCAACTTCGAACCGTCCAATTCCTCACACACTATTTCGATCAAACCACCGAGTCAGAAGGCGAACCACCAGACTGATCGCCAGAATAATCATCGTCAAAATAAGCGCCGACGCATAGCCGCGATCCTGTACTTCGGGAATAGGGGTCTGCAACTGGAAAAAAATCGCCAGCGGCAACGTCGCCGCCGGTCCAAACAGCGAATCGGGAATATAGTCGGTAAAACCGGCGGTAAACAACACCGACGCCGCATCGCCAATCCCCCGTCCGAACGCCAGCAGCACACCCGTCATCAGTGCCGGAAGCGTCTGACGCACGATCACCCTGAGCGAGGTCTCGAGTTTATTCGCCCCCAGACAATAGGACGCATCTTTCAGATCGTGCGGAACCATCCGCAACACCTCGTCCATCGCCCGGGCCATCATCGGCAGTTCCAAAAGTGCCACCGTAATCATCCCCGCCAGCAACGATGCCTTCATTCCGAAATACAACATAATCGTCAACCCAAACGCACCATATACAATCGAAGGCACCCCCCACAAAACATCCAACGAAAAACGAACAAACTCCGCCGTCTTCGACCGTTTCCTCGCATAAATATTCAAATAAATCGCGATAGGCCCGCTCAAGACCATCGCCATGACCGTCGCTCCACCCGCCAGATAAAACGACCCCGCAATCGCATTGAGCACGCCTCCCTCTTTCCCCAGATAAAAACCACCCTCAGGCGTTTTGGTAAGCATATCCCAATTCATCGCCTTGGCTCCCTTGACCACGATGGTCGCCAGAATCAGCACCAGCGAAGCGATCACAATCAACGTAGCGCCGATCATCAGCGTCTTAAAAAAAAATTCCTCAATCTTCCGCCAATTCATTCCCATTCTCGCCTCTCAGGGTTTTTCTATATTCTTTCTTCTCTTCCCAAAGCCTGTAGCCCAAAGCCTATAGCCCGCCCCCCCTACTGCGTCCACTTTTCCACCCTCACCAAGATGACCCGGGCGAAGATATTGAACACCACCACAATCAACATCAGCAGCAGCGCCGCCAGCATCAACGCCGAATCGTATTTCGGAATCGTCAGCATCTCCCCATAATTGTTCGCAATCAGCGCCGGCAGCGGATACGCCGAATCGAGCAATCCCTCCGGAACCCTAGGCCTGCTCCCCCCCACCAACATCAACACCGCCATCGTCTCGCCAAACGCCCGTGAAAGCCCCAGCACACACGCGGCAATAATCCCCGGCAGCCCTTTGCGAAGCACCACGCTTTTGATCATCTGCCATCGCGTCGCCCCCATCGACAACGCCGCGAGCCGCATCTCGTAAGGCACCGACTTGAACACTTCCATCGTCACATTGATAATCACCGGAAAGACCATGATCGCCAGAACAATTCCGCCCGTGAGCACAGTATATCCACTCGAAAACGCCCCGAAACGTGGCGCGATATGATCTTTCACCAGCGGCACGATCATCAGAATTCCCCACACGCCATACACCACCGAAGGAATCCCCGCCAGCAGATCGATCAACGGCATGGCCCACTCGCGAACCCAA
>JAAZAW010000086.1 GCA_012514125.1 Phycisphaerae bacterium
CTTTCGACGAAGCAGGCAAGCGCGTCTATCAGCGGGCCTTTAGCAAGGGCCTGGCATGGGTACCCGCCGGTCACATCCTCCGGATGTCGCCCCCGATCATCATGCCCAACTACGTCGCGGCCAAGGCGATGAACATCATCGACGAAGCCATCGGCGAAGTGGAAAAAGAACTCGGTTACACAAAATAAAAAAATCGAAGATCAACGAGACGCCGATGCGGCTGCGTGTCGGCGTCTCTTCCTTAAAATCACGCCGAACACCCTCGGCGATCAAACAAGATTTTGAATCCTTAAACGAGGTGAAATATGCGAACAGTCAAATTCGGAATTATCGGCTGCGGACTCATGGGACGAGAATTTGCCAGTTGTGCCGCACGATGGTGTCATCTGATCGATGTGGATTTTCGGCCTGAAATCGTCTCCATCTGCGACATGAACGAAAATCTCTGGGGCTGGTATAAAGACCATTTCCCTTCCATCAAACAAACGACCAAAGATTATAAGGAATTGCTGGCGAACAAGGATGTCGAAGCGGTTTATTGCGCGATTCCGCATCATCTGCATCAGCAGTTCTATTGCGATATCATCCAGGCGGGCAAGCACCTGATGGGCGAAAAACCCTTCGGCATCGACAAACCCGCAAACGATGCAATCCTGGCGTGCGTCAAAGAACACCCGAATGTCTTCGTGCGATGCAGTTCGGAGTTTCCGTTTTATCCCGCAGCGCAAAAAATCTGTGATATGATCGAAAAAAACGCCTTCGGCCAGATTATCGAAGTCAACTCCGGCTACCTGCATTCAAGCGACCTGGACCCCAACAAACCCATCAACTGGAAACGCATGATTGAAATCAACGGCGAGTATGGCTGTATGGGCGACCTGGGTATGCACGCCTGCCATATTCCTATTCGGGCCGGCTGGTTCCCCAAAAACGTGCGGGCACTGCTGACCAAGATCATCAAACAACGGCCCGACGGCAAAGGCGGCATAGTGCCGTGCAAAACATGGGATAACGCAACGCTGGCGTGCGAGGCGGTCGATCCGAACAGCGGCGAAAAGTTCCCGTTGACAATCAAAACCTTCCGTATCGATCCGGGCGAAAAGAACACCTGGATGATCGAGATCAAAGGGTCCAAAGCCTCGGTGAAATTCTCCACCAAACAACCCAAAACGCTTTGGTTGATGGAATACACCGGCGGCGAACAGATTTGGCAGCAGATTGACATGGGCAACGACTTGGCCTTTAAAACCATTACAGGCGGCATCTTCGAAATCGCGTTTTCCGACGCGGTATTCCAGATGTGGGCGGCCTTTCTATATGAACTGACACACGGCAAGCCGATCAAAAAATTCGCAGGCTGTATCACACCCGACGAAGTGGCGCTAACTCATCACTTATTTACCGCATCGCTCGAATCACACAAAAATGAAAGTGTGGTCAAGCTTTAAACCCAACGTTGGTTATTTTATCAGCTCAAGCGGCACCGGCAACGCCTCCGGACAGGGTACAGTCAAATAGGGTAGGATTGGCTCCGCCACCTTCTCCCCCCGCAACCACCAAAAATACGACGGTGAGGCCTTTGGCTATGGCTTCGACGGTACCCCCCCGCAACCACCCAAAATACACTGACACCGACACCTTCCCCGCCTGTCATTTCCGCGCAGATGGCATGAGTAGAGCAGAGGCGGGTATCCAGAAAACCACTCCACAGCCGAAAAACTCAAAAAAATCGACCAAAAATTTGCAGTTTCATAAAAAATATGTTATACGGAATTGACTTATTGAATGCGCGGTACTTTAATGTCAATAAACTATTTCAGGCAGTATGAGCTTCGAAATCGGGATATCGTGACATTAGCCCCCGCGCACGAAGTAAATGGAATTAGTA